>JAIUMH010000050.1 GCA_022565635.1 Flavobacteriaceae bacterium
TAATTTAAGTTGACTTATTAACAATTATATTGTCAACCTATATCAGGACGTGACCATTTCCTTGTTCATAATTTCCATCCCTTACGTACGGGACGAAAACTAATCACAGCGTCATCTAAGAAAAAAGCAATTTCGCTCTATTAACGACATTTAATAGTTAAATTGGTATAAAATCACTATTGCTTAGCCTGATCAATTTTTTTTTGCATATTGGTTGGCAAAAAAACTAATTACAAACAATTGAAAAGCATGATACAGCATTATTGGCAATAAAATAATACCTAGAGGTAAACTTGCAGGAAGTAATATTTTTGCGAAAACACTTCCGTGGACAAGAGATTTTTTGGTTCCACAAAACTTTGCTGTAATTTGATCTGGAATAGAAAAATTAAGCATTTTAGAAAGCCTATTAATCAGCATATAAATGAAGAAAAATAATACCACCACTCCTACTCCAACGCCACAAATCTCTAACCAACTTATGTCTGAAAATAACTCTGAAGCAAAAGAGCGACCAAAACTTTTAAAAATAATAATTAAAATAATACATTTATCAAACCAGCTTAAAGCAAATCTATGCTTGTTAGCCCATTTTGAAAGCTTAGTATGCAAAAGCACACCAATAAAAACAGGGACTAAAATTTGAGTAAATAGCTGTAAATATGTATGTGACAAATCAAAATCTGAAGACTTTTGTGTTAAAAAAAAACTCAACCATAAAGGCGTCATTACAACACCTATCAAACCAGAAATACTAGCGTTAAAAATTGCTGCTGAAATATTTCCTTTAGCTAATGAAACCATTACTACAGAGGAAGAAACCGTTGATGGTAAAACAGCCAAAAACAAAAAACCTAACCAAATTTGGTGTTCATATTCATTTTCAATAAGAAATTTGAAGGGCAATATAAGCAGCGGAAATAACAGAAATGTTACTAATTGGACAAGCAGATGCAATTTCCAGTTGGCTAAATCAGATTTAAACTGATTGAGATCAAGCTTAACTCCATAAAAGAAAAAAATCAAAGCAATACCAATAGAAGCTATACCATCTAGAAGCTGTCCTGAAAAAGCTAAAGTCAACTCAGGAAACCAATAAGCCAAACAAACACTAAAGATGATTCCCAGTAAAAATGGATCTAAAAATTGACGCATAAACTTTCTAAAAAAATGAAAAATAAGTAGCAAAATAAGACAATTCTTTCCTTAAAATATAAAAAATAATTGATAAAATTCGATTTTATTGAAATTAAAAAGCAAAATCACTTGACAAAGGGGGTCTCAAAATTGTATATTTGCAAACTTTTAAAAATTAGTATTTATGGGAATGAAACTTTCACAATTCGATTTTAATTTGCCTGATGAACTATTGGCTGAATACCCAGCTGAAAATAGAGATGAATCAAGGTTAATGGTACTCAACCGAAAAGAGGGAACAATTGAACACAAGATGTTTAAAGACCTCATCGAATATTTTGATGAAGATGATGTGATGGTTTTTAACAATACCAAAGTTTTTCCTGCAAGACTATATGGAAATAAAGAAAAAACAGGAGCCAGAATTGAAGTTTTCTTGCTTCGTGAGCTTAATGCAGATACCCGTCTTTGGGATGTTTTGGTAGATCCAGCTAGAAAAATTAGAATTGGTAACAAATTATATTTTGGAGAAAATGAAGAATTAGTAGCCGAAGTAATTGATAATACTACTTCAAGAGGAAGAACGCTTCGTTTTTTATTTGATGGTTCTTACACTGAATTCAGAAAAAAATTGAAAGAATTAGGTGAAACACCACTTCCTAAATATATTCAACGCGATGTGGTTCCTGAAGATGAGGAGCGCTATCAAACTATTTATGCAAAGCAAGAAGGAGCTGTTGCTGCACCTACGGCTGGCCTTCACTTTTCTAAACACTTGATGAAGCGTCTAGAAATTAAAGGGGTTAATTTTGCTGAAGTAACTTTACATATTGGCTTAGGAACATTTAATCCCGTTGAAGTTGAAGACTTATCTAAACATAAAATGGATAGTGAAGAAATTTCAATTGAAGAAGAGGCTACAAAAGTCATCAACAAAGGCATTAAAGATAGAAGGAAAGTTTGTGCCGTTGGTACTACCGTAATGCGCACTATTGAATCGGCGGTAAATGCAGACCACACATTACAAGAATATGAAGGATGGACCAACAAATTTATCTTCCCTCCTTATGATTTTAGTATTGCTAATTGTATGGTTACAAATTTCCATATGCCTAAATCTACTCTTTTAATGATGATTTCTGCATTTGCTGGTCATGAATTAATGGAAAAAGCATATAAAGAAGCTATTAAGGAAAAATACAGATTTTACTCCTACGGAGATGCTATGTTAATTCTTTAATATTTTATAAACATAATAGTTAATGGGTGTCTTGTTAAGATACCCATTTTTTATTTTCAATAAAAATAAACATAATTTCAAGTGATGCCCATTTCACTTATTAAGTATCATTTTTTTTTGACTTAGTTCTAATTCCGCAAGCAAATACGTTAAAGCTCTTTATCTCAAAAAAAAAGCCGTTTCTAAAGAGAAACGGCTTTTACAAACGTATTAAAAATTTACTTCACTTCTTCAAAATCAACGTCTTCTACATCATCACTTCCGCCATCATTGCTTTGGTTTTGATCAGCACCAGGTTGACCTTGAGCTCCTCCACCTTGTTGGGCTTCAGCTTGAGCTTTATACATTTCTTCCGAAACTTTTTTCCACTCTTCGTTCAACTTTTCTAAAGCTGGAGTAACTTGTTCTACTTCACCAGTTGCATGTGCTTTCTTTAATTCTTCAAGCGCATCTTCAATTGGTTTTTTCTTATCATCTGTAAGCTTATCACCAAATTCTTTCAACTGACTTTCGGTTTGGAAAATCATAGCGTCAGCTTCATTTAGCTTATCTACTTTTTCTTTTGCTTTTTTGTCAGCTTCAGCATTGGCTTTAGCTTCGTTTTTCATTTTTTCTATTTCCTCTTCAGTAAGACCCGAAGATGCTTCAATTCGAATATCTTGAGTTTTATTAGTAGCTTTATCTGTTGCGCTAACTTTTATAATTCCGTTTGCATCAATATCAAAAGTCACTTCAATTTGAGGAACACCTCTTTTTGCTGGTGGAATACCATCTAAATGGAAACGTCCAATTGTTTTGTTATCGGTTGCCATAGAACGCTCACCTTGCAATACGTGGATTTCTACACTAGGTTGGTTATCTTGCGCCGTTGAAAAAACTTGCGATTTCTTAGTTGGAATAGTTGTGTTAGACTCAATTAACTTAGTCATTACTCCTCCCATGGTTTCAATACCTAATGAAAGTGGTGTAACGTCTAATAGAAGTACATCTTTAACATCTCCAGTTAAAACACCACCTTGAATAGCTGCCCCAATAGCAACCACTTCATCTGGATTAACTCCTTTTGATGGAGATTTTCCAAAGAAATCTTCAACTGCTTTTTGTACGGCTGGTATTCTTGTTGAACCACCAACCAAAATTACTTCATCAATATCGCTTTTTGATAAATCAGCTGCTTTTAAAGCCTTTTCACAGGGCACAATAGTTCTTCTTACTAAATCAGCAATTAATTGTTCAAATTTAGATCTTGAAAGTGTTCTTACCAAGTGTTTAGGTCCAGAAGAGGTAGCTGTTACATACGGTAAATTAATTTCTGTTGAGCTTGAAGAAGACAATTCAATTTTAGCTTTTTCTGCCGCTTCTTTTAAACGTTGAAGCGCCATAGCATCTTTTCTTAAATCAATGTCTTCATCTTTGATAAATTCTTCAGCTAACCAATCAATGATTGTTTCATCCACATCATCACCACCTAAATGAGTGTCACCATCGGTTGATAATACTTCAAAAACACCATCCCCTAATTCAAGAATAGAAACATCATGCGTTCCTCCACCAAAGTCAAAAACAACAATTTTTTGATCTTTGTCTTTTTTATCTAAACCATAGGCTAAAGAAGCGGCTGTTGGTTCGTTGATAATTCTTCTTACTTTTAATCCAGCAATTTCGCCCGCTTCTTTCGTTGCTTGACGCTGTGAATCGTTAAAATAAGCAGGAACTGTAATTACTGCTTCCGTTACATCTTGACCTAAATAGTCTTCTGCAGTTTTCTTCATTTTTTGAAGAATCATTGCAGAAAGTTCTTGCGGTGTGTATAAACGATCATCAATTTTAACCCTTGGTGTATCGTTTTCACCTTTTTCAATTGTATATGCTGAACGATCAATTTCTCTTGATGATTCAGAATATTTATTCCCCATAAAACGCTTAATAGAAGCAATGGTTTTTTCTGGGTTAGTTACTGCTTGTCTTTTTGCAGGATCACCCACTTTAATTTCTCCACCTTCAACAAAAGCAATTACTGATGGGGTTGTTCTTTTACCTTCAGAATTAGGAATTACCGTTGGCTCATTTCCTTCCATTACAGAAACACATGAGTTGGTTGTTCCTAAATCAATTCCTATAATCTTACTCATAATTTTTATTTTCTTAGTGATTATCAATTCAAATTCGATAATAATTAGACAATCATTGTGCCATTCAAACTTGTGTGACAGGATGTCAGTTTTTTTTACAAAAGAATGACGTACAGCAGAGAGCTAAACAGAAGATGAGTCACAGTAATTGATATTTACAAATAAACAGTTTTTTGCTCTTTTTTTATCAAATTTTAATTTGTTGCTTCAAAATTTTCTGTAATATTTGCATTTGTTCAACACTACAGTTATTGAATAGTTTGATAAATTATTTTTTGTAACTGAATTAAATTGACAATCAACCATGAGTATAAGTAAAAAAAATATAGAATGTATAAGTGTGTTTGACATGCTTAAAATTGGCGTTGGTCCATCAAGCTCACATACCCTAGGTCCTTGGCGTGCTTCACAGCGATGGATTGAAGAGTTGCTTGAAGACGATTTATTACATGAAATTAAGCAAATTAAAATCAACTTATATGGCTCCCTCTCCTTAACGGGTATTGGGCATGCCACTGATATTGCATCTGTTTTAGGACTTTGTGGCCATGATCCTGTAACTATGGATACTGCCATTATCAATGATGAAATTGACTACATAAAGGCTACTTCTCAACTTCATTTGAACAAAGAAGTATATATTGATTTTGGCTACGAAAACGATATCGTTTTTCACAAGGACTTTCTTGACTTTCATCCTAACGGAATGAAGTATACGGCCTTTTTGAAAAACGGAACTCAAATTGATTCTTATTTTTATTCAATAGGTGGAGGTTTTGTTGTAAAAGAGGAACGTGAAAATGCAAAAAAAAATTTAAAAGAACTAAAATCCTTTCCGTATCCTATACAGTCTGGTGTTGAACTATTGGAGCACTGCCAAAAAGAAAATAAAAGCATTTCTGAAATTGTATTAGAAAATGAAAAATCATTGCGAAGTATTGATGAAATAGAAAACGGATTAGAAACTATTTGGAAGGTTATGCTTGAATCTATGTATGAAGCTTGCCATACAGAAGGTATTCTTCCTGGAGGATTGAACGTAAAGCGAAGAGCTACTTCAAGCAATAAAAAATTATTGGGTGATCAATTTGACACCTATAATACTGCAGAGGAATGGCTAGCCACAATACGGACCACTGAAGTTAAGTTTAGGCAAATTTTACAATGGGTAAGTTGTTTTGCTATTGCAGTTAACGAAACCAACGCCTCTTTAGGACGAGTGGTTACCTCCCCTACCAACGGAAGCTCTGGTACGCTTCCAGCGGTGATGATGTATTACTTAACCATAGAAAACCATCAAGCAAATGCCAAAGATTTAATTCAGTTTATGTTAGTTGCTGGTGAAATTGGGTCGTTGTTTAAAAAAGGAGCCACCATTTCTGCTGCTATGGGTGGTTGTCAAGCTGAAATTGGTGTTTCTTCTGCAATGGCTGCTGGTGCCTTGTGCGAATTAATGGGAGGAACACCTGAACAAGTTTTAATGGCTAGCGAGATTGCTATGGAACATCACCTTGGACTTACTTGCGACCCCATTGCTGGTTTGGTTCAAATTCCATGTATTGAAAGAAATGCTATGGGAGCTATAAAAGCGATTAATGCTGCAGAAATTGCCATAGAAAGTGATGCAAGTCAAGCTAAAGTTCCTTTGGATAAAGTTATCAAAACCATGTGGGAGACAGCGCAAGATATGAGTACTAGGTATAAAGAAACCTCTGAAGGTGGTTTGGCCGTTCAGGTTAATATGAGTGATTGTTAGACCTTTATCAATTAATTAAACTATATTTATTGGTAAACAAGTAACAGCCTCTATCTAACTAGAAACTGGCTAGGAAATACATAATCAGTCTCTTTTTATAAAGTTGGTACAACTATTGATTTATTAAATCAAATTGAAAAATTATGAAGAAAATATGGTTTATAGGGTTGTTATTGTTCTCCTCTTCTGTGTTTAGTCAAAAGATATTTAGTGTTGATTATGAATCTAGAGCAGATGTAAAAATATTTGTTGTAGATTATGAGTCTAGAGCAGACTTATTGGTATATAAAGAAGATTATGAAAGTAGCGCTTCTGGAAATGAAGGACGCTGGTTTTTTGTTGAATATGAATCTAGAGCTGATAAAAAAATATTTTTTGTAGATTATGAGTCTAGAGCAGATTTAAAAGTTTACTTTGTAAAATATCAATCGCGCGCGGGTTGGAAAAACAAAAACAAAAAACATTTGCTCTACTAAAATGAAGCAACAAGAATATAGTTTACAAAGCTCAAAAGAGGAATTTTACAATACACTTACCCATGCCATTGGGGCAGTTCTTGCTTTAGTTGGTACTTTGGTATTGCTCTTTAAATTAGAAAACCAGAGTTTATTTGAAGTAATAAGTATTGGTCTGTACTGTGTTAGCTTAGTCATTCTTTTTTCTGCTTCTACCATTTACCACTGGGAAAAAGATCCAAAAACAAAAAAACTCTTTCGTGTTTTTGATCACATAAGCATTTATTTATTGATTGCTGGAACTTACAGTCCTGTAGTTGTATTTAAGCTTTTAGATGGTCAAGGAATGTTGATTTTTATAAGTGTTTGGACAATTGCTTTTGTAGGAACATTTTTAAAAATATTCCTTACTGGTAAATTTGAAAAAATCTCACTTTTCCTTTACTTATTAATGGGTTGGCTAATTGTTTTTGATTTTCAAAATTTGATGAATCAATTGGATTTTTGGCAACTCACTTGGCTGGCTTTAGGTGGTTTTTTCTATACCTTTGGTGTAGTTTTTTACGTTTGGAACAAACTTAAATATAACCATGTAATTTGGCATCTTTTTGTTTTAATTGCAGCTGGATTTCACTTCTATTTGGTGTATAGTTTGTTGTAAAAAAACAACCTGCAAGAATTATGACTAAAGTCATTTTTTACACCTCCCTTACGCTCTATATTTGCATCATCAACCTAAAGCTGAAATTATGAATTTATTACATAGCTTACTTGTTAACTGGACTAATGGTGCCATCATTATGACAGTTGTTTTTGGATTAGTTATTGTTGGTCTTATTGGCGCTGTTTATGCCATGGCCAACAGCAAAAAAGAAAGAAAGCAAAACCATAGCAATTAGTTTTTTATTTTTACCCTCCATCGTTTATTTGTTGTTTGTTTAAAGAGCGGTGGAGGGTTTTTTGTTTTTAATATTATGCGTTTTTATTTGCCTTCAAGTCATGTATGATTTTATTTTTTTCTTTAATGATTTGTTGGTAATAAAACAGTCTTAGCACAAGATAAATCACCACAAATAAGTTTCTATATTCAACCCAGCTTGAAGCAAAGTTTGCGTCAAAAACAAAACATAAAAACAAAGCTAAAAAGATAAATATTGATGCATTTGAACCAATATAAAACAACTGGTTTAAACTTATTTTTTTCATCACAACACACTATAATTTTATTTTGAACTAAAGCTTATGTCAAAAATTAATTGAATTTATTCCTTACCAAAATAGCTTTTAGGTTTTGCTTAATTTCTTCGCCAGCATCAATCAACATTTGTTCATTTGAAGGAAATGGAACAGGTCTATTATTAAGTAAGGCTTTATCTTCATCAGAAAGCACCCTTGCATCCCCTTGAAAAACTCCGGAAATATTTTCAAATACAAACTCTGAAGCCAATGGAAAGTTATTGATGTTTTGGCCAGATTTGATATCTCTAAAAACAACTTGTGCTTGTACGGCAACCGATTTTTGTTGTAGACTTTGAATCATTACTCCAGAAACTGTTACGTACACATTTTCTTTAATTCTATTTCCCTCATTATCTCTTATAAAAGCACCTCTTGCATCCTTTTTATATTCCCAGCCATCAACTACTTCTTCTTCTAAAACAATCTCTCTCTCACGAAGCATATCAGGTGAAAACAGAAAATCAGTAAATTGAATTCTAATTCCATAATCGTAATCTAAATCTTGGTTGCGCTCTGTATGATAAGCCGTCCATTCATCGTCTAAACCATAGGTATTAAAATCTAAAAGCATATTTTGAACGCGATTTGGAATAGTAAAATCGGTGGTATTTACCAAAGTTACAAGAATAAAGTCTGTTCCCAAAAGTCTTGCTTCATTAAGCATTTGCCTTGTATTTCTAAAGTTAGGACGTAATGACTCAATTCTATTCAAATCATTATAAGCTTCTCTTGCGCTAAATTTATCACCTGTATTTAAAAGCAAATTAGCTTCATCATATAAATAACTTACCATATCTTCTCTAGCATCAATAATTTTTTGATCTAAATCTAAAAATTCAAATTGCATTGGCCTTGATTGAGATTCATTCTGCAAAGGCAAGAGAGGTCTGATTTTATTTTGAATATCATTTAATTGCACATACAAATCATGTATTTCAACAGAATTGCTGGCAATGTTTTCGCGCTGAAGAAATTTAATACGTTTTTTATCTCGTTGCTTGAGTTTCTGAAATCCTTCTTCTAAGATCAGCATTTGCCGTTGCGCTCTTCTATTGGTTTTATTTCTTTGTAATTGATTAACTGCAATGTTAATTGACTTGACGTAATTGCCTGTTGAAAGTTCTCTTTGAGCTCTTTTTGCCGAATTACAAGAGGATACTAAAATAATAGTGATTAAAAGTAATGCTTTCTTCATATGCTTTATGTATAAGGTTCTTTCTGTAAATCTCACTGCGTTTTTAAACAGCGCTAAATCAATTCACCTGTTATTAATGACAGTAAATTATCTTCCAAAAATAACAAAGATTAGACCAAAATGATGTTTTTGATTCAAAAATAACTATTCATCAAAAGACTTTCTTATTAAGCAATTAAAGAAAAAGACAACTTATTCTGATTTATCGCGCTAATAGTCGCTATTTAAATTGAAAGATTTTTCTTATTTTAACTACACAACACCAAGTAAATTGCAAAATAGCCTATACTTTGAAAGACAAAATAAACTAATAATGCAATGTGGTCAACCAAAAAATAATGGAAAAATCGCTTTATTAATGGAATAAAACAAAAAGTATTTTAGTTTTTGTTTTGAAAAGGAGCTTTCATTTGTCCTAAGAAATCTTGAGGATAATTTTCATCATTTTCAAAACCCAACTCAATATCTCTACCATTATTAGGTAGGTAAGCTGTTTTGAACAAATAATCCCAAATACTCAAACTAATTCCAAAGTTCATTCCGTAGGGTTTATGAGCTGGTAAATCTTTTGAATGATGCCAAATGTGCATTTTTGGACTATTAAAAACATACCCCAAAACACCATAACCCCAACCTAAATTTGCATGGTTTAAGTGACCAATAAATAAGGCAAACAGATGAACAATAATAAATTCTTGAATACCAAAACCAATCATGGCTAATGGAATATATTGCGCTGTTTTATAAAAAATGGTTTCCATAAAATGAAATCTAAAATGCGCGGCATAGCCCATTTCTTTAACTGAATGATGGACTTTATGAAACTCCCACAACCAAGGAAACCTATGCAATGCTACATGAACAGTCCATTGAATGAAATCGGCTATAACAAACATGATAAGTAATTGCGCCCAAGCTGGTAAATCTTGAACTTCTATAGCTACCAAGTTGGTTATTCCAAACAATCCTAGAAAATCATTAAACAACACTACCCCAACGTTAGAAATAGCATTATATCCAACTAATGAAAAGATAAAAAAATTGAAAAACAAATAAAAAGTATCCACCCACAAGCCATTTCTTGCTATTTTTTGGTTTTTACGCCAGGGCACAAAAATCTCTAAAGCCCAAACCGCTAAAGAAATTCCTATTAACCAATAAAAATAATTATTCCACGAAGGTTGAGAAATTTCAGAAAGGAGATAATTAAAATATCCCGTAAAAGAATTGGTAAAAATTTCAAGGTATTTTTCCATAGCATAGCAAAAATACACATTGTTATGCGGATAAAAAGTAACTTATGTTACGCTATTATAAATTTAAATAAAAATTATCATTTATTACTCTAAAAAGTTACAAAGAGCATTCACAACAACTTCAGGTTGTTCTTTATGTGGACTGTGTTTGGTATTTGGTAACATTAGCGAAGAAGCGTTTTCACCTATTAAATCTGAACTTTTTGTTACTTGCAACAAGCTACCAAACTCATCTTGTTCACCTTGAATTAACAAAGTTGGACAATCAATTTTGGGTAAAAAGGATAAGCAGTTCCAATGTTGAAACTCAGGTTGAGTCCAGGTATTGGCCCAAGCCCAAAACAAATCATCAGTTAAATGACCATGGTATTTAGAAAGTTTATCTTTTAAGTTTGTAGATTGGTATTGGTGAACCACTTCTCTTATTCCCACCAATGTAATATCTTCAACAAAAACATGTGCTCCTTCGGTAATTATTCCGCTCACTTGGTTAGGAAACATACCTGCATAAATCAAGGCTATAGTACCTCCATCACTATGTCCAAATAAAAAAGGGCGTTCAATTTCCCAATACTTCAAAAGTTGAGACAGCAATACGGCTTCAATTTCCATATAACCCAAACCTCTTTCAGCATAAGAAAAAACACAAGATTTACCATAGCCTTGACGATCGTAAACCAAAACATTTAACCCTGTTGCCTGTTGAACCTTAGCTGGAAAGTCTCTCCATAATTCAATGCAACCTAAAGAATCATGCAGGAACACAATCCATTTTTTATGAGGATTAATAAGCATTTTTTGATAAGCAATTTCTGAAAGCTGAATAGACATAATTACTGTTTTTCATGGCAAAGATAAAGCTTGATAAATGAAATCTACAAAGTTTAGTAAAAGAGATAAATTTCGAATATTGGACTTAACTGAACACAAACATGAATTAGAAATAGGACTTTTTTTTCAAGTACAACTAAATCGAAAAAATATCATCCGTTTATTTCAACAAAAATGATAAATTCATTTAGGTTATGAATGAATGCATTTTAACTCAAATATGACTCTATTTATCGGATTATTAAACATAATTACTGAGTTGATTCTCTTTTTCAAAAACCAAACATGAATGTATTTTGATGTGATTTTTTTTTACAATCTGATTACAAAGAAGAAGTATCTAAAAAACTAAAGTTGTAATTTCGCATTTATGCTTAGAAAAATTAGATTCATATTACTTCCTTTTGCATGGCTGTATTCCATCATTTTAACTTTACGAAATAAGTTATATGATTGGGGTTGGAAAAAATCTTATCACCCTGAGGTATTTACTTTATGTGTAGGAAATTTAAGCATGGGTGGAACAGGTAAAAGCCCAGCTATTGAATACCTTATAAAAAAATTACATAACACCTATAAAATAGCAAGTTTAAGCAGAGGCTATAAACGAAAATCTGAAGGTTTTAAGGAAGTCTTTGAGAGTGCTGAAGTTGCTGAAGTAGGCGACGAACCTCTTCAATTTAAAAGAAAATTTCCCAAAATAAAAGTAGCTGTAGATGAGCATAGAGCTCATGGAATAAAACAGCTGAATCAACAATATCAGTTAGATTGTATCCTGTTAGATGATGCTTTTCAACACCGAAAAGTTCAACCTCATTTTTCAGTATTATTAAGTGTATATGATGATCTTTATGTAGATGATTTTGTACTACCTGCAGGAAATCTTAGAGAACCTAAGTCTGGAGCTCACAGAGCAAATGTAATTGTAATCACCAAGTGTCCGCTCAATTTGTCTGCCGAAGAGCAAAAGAAAATTGAACAAAAAATCCAGCCTAAGAGTCACCAAAGCATATTTTTTGCAGGAATTGATTATGAAAGAAATATTTTTTCAAACAGTAAAGAAATTCCACTTTCAAAATTTGATAATTTCACTTTGGTTACTGGAATTGCCAACCCTAAACCATTAATTAATCACTTAGATACGTTGCAAAAAAATTATCTGCATCTAAAATTTCCAGATCATCACCCTTTTAGTTTGAAGGAGATTGAAGGCTTAAAAAAAGAAAAATTGATTTTAACAACAGAAAAAGATTTTGTTAGGCTAAAAGATTTTCTTTCAGCAGACCAATTGTTCTATTTACCCATAGAAATGAAATTGCTAAATAAAGAAGAAGATTTTCATCAGCTTGTTTTAAATTCAATTCAAGAATATTATGAACATTGAAGCATTTAGAGATTTTTGCTTATTCAAGAAAGGGGTTACGGAAGCATTTCCTTTTGATAAGGATACTTTAGTATTTAAAGTTAAAAACAAGATTTTTGCCCTCACTTCTTTAAGTAAGTGGGAAGAGGGTGAATACTCGATTAATTTAAAATGTGACCCAAATTTAGCAATTAAGCTAAGGGAGAAATATCCAGATGATGTTTCTCCAGGTTATCATATGAATAAAAAACACTGGAATACAGTTACCATTCATTACACACAATTAAGTGAAAAATACATTGAACATTTAATAAATCACAGTTACGAATTGGTAGTTAGCAAATTACCTAAAATAACAAGAGAAGAATTAAATAGACTCTAGATGAATATGGTCATCATGTCTAACGGTACCACATCCATGATAAATAATTTTATCAGAATCAATTTCTAAACGATCATACAAATGAGGTTCAATAAATATGGTTTCAACCCCATCATGTTCGGCCATTAATTCAATAAGGTATTTATTAGCTTCTTGTGCAAAAGTGAGGTCTGGATTTACAACTCCAAGAGTTACATGCTTGGTAAATTCATATTGAAGGTAGCCTGTATCCAAACAAAAGTTGATTTGATTTTTTTCACCTTCAAAAGGTGCTTCAAAAAAACCATACCCACTAAAAGTAGGCTTTAAATTTGAAAGTTGTGCACCATCTTGATATACGAAATCAAAATCAATTTTCTTTCCGTCTTTGTGATAACGGTGTGGCAATAACGGAAAACCATCTATAAATGGAAAATTAGCATCTGTATACACCATCTTTATACCTGGATATTTCGCTTGAAAATCTTGAGCTATGGACTGAATAGTTTCATGAAAATCAGCATTAACATAATTTCTATTTGCTATTCGATAAAAAAAAGAATGGGCCTGAATGGCTTCGTTATCTTCAACTTGAACACGCCCAAAAAGAGGTGCTAGTTGGGGTACTATAAAAATTGAAGCAATGGTATAATAAACGGAGAAAATTAAAGGTAAACTCCACCGGTTATAATCTTTAAAAAAACATCGGTAAGTTAAGTAGGACAACAACAAAACTAGGCCACCAATTTGAGTAATTACAGTGAGTACTACAAATGCAAGAATTAAAAGAATTAATTTTATTCTTTTAATTCTTTTGCGCTTAACTCTGATTTTGCGCTCCTCCTCTTGGTTAACAAATTTTCTAAGTAAAAAAAACATGTATACGATTCAATATAGCAAAAGTAAACAAAAAACTTGTATTGATTAAGTCATTGCGTTTGAAAATATAAAAAGCTAGTTTTTATCAAAAAAGCCAAAGAAAGATAAAATCTAGCTTTGGCTTTTAAATTCTATTTAAAACAATTTCTGACTGACTGCAAAAGCAGGTTGACAATGTAAAAATAATTCAACTAAGCTGATGAAATCAACTAAAGAAATTAAACTATTTTAAATCGTTTTCTATCTGTTTCTTTCAGGTAAATTTTTCTAATTCTCAAACTGTTTGGAGTTACCTCAACATATTCATCTTTTTGAATATATTCTAAAGCTTCCTCTAGGCTAAATTTTTTAGCAGGAACAATTTTAGCTTTATCATCAGCTCCAGAAGAACGAACGTTAGAGAGTTTTTTAGTCTTGGTAACATTTACCACCAAATCGTCCTGACGTGAATTTTCTCCAATCACCTGACCTTCATAGATATCCTCTCCAGGATTGATGAAGAACTTACCACGGTCTTGAAGCTTATCTATAGAATAAGGAATTGCTTTTCCGTTTTCCATTGAAACCAAAGAACCGTTACTACGTTGAGGTATATCACCTTTTAGCGGTTGAAATTCTTTAAATCTATGCGCCATAATAGCTTCACCAGCTGTGGCCGTTAATAATTGATTTCTTAAACCTATAATTCCACGAGAAGGAATCATAAATTCAATAATCATACGTTCCCCTCTAGTTTCCATGGTAAGCATCTCACCTTTTCTCATGGTTACCATTTCAACGGCTTTACCTGAAAGATTCTCTGGTAAATCGATAGTTAATTCTTCAACAGGCTCACACTTTACACCATCAATTTCTTTAATGATTACCTGAGGTTGACCAATTTGTAGCTCATAGCCTTCTCTACGCATGGTTTCAATTAATACGGAAAGGTGCATTACACCACGGCCGTAAACTTCAAATTTATCAGCCGATTCAGTTTCGTGAACACGGAGGGCTAAGTTTTTTTCTAATTCTTTAGTAAGTCTTTCCTTTACGTGTCTAGAAGTTACAAATTTACCCTCTTTTCCAAAAAATGGAGAATCATTAATGGTAAATAACATACTCATTGTTGGCTCATCAATAGCAATACTTTTAAGTCCTTCAGGAGTTTCAATATCGGCTACTGTATCACCAATTTCAAAACCTTCTAAACCAACAATGGCACAAATATCTCCAGGTTGAATTTCTTCTACTTTACGTTTACCAAGCCCTTCAAAAACATATAATTCTTTAATTTTTGTTTTGGAAACGGTACCGTCACGTTTTACCAAAGATACACGCATTCCTTCTTTTAAAAGTCCACGGTGAAGGCGTCCTATGGCAATTCTTCCTGTATAAGATGAAAAATCTAAAGAAGTAATTAGCATTTGCGTATTTCCTTCAGCTACTTTAGGTTGTGGTATATGTTCAATAACCATATCCAATAAAGGCTCTATCGTATCGGTTTGATCGTCTGGACTATCACTCATCCAGTTGTTTAAAGCGGAACCATAGACTGCTGGGAAATCCATTTGCCATTCTTCAGCACCCAATTCAAACATCAAGTCAAATACTTTTTCATGCACCTCATCAGGTGTACAGTTAGGCTTATCTACTTTGTTAATTACAACACAAGGTTTAAGACCTAAATCAATAGCTTTTTGAAGAACAAATCTGGTTTGTGGCATGGGGCCTTCAAAAGCGTCAACCAAAAGCAATACACCATCGGCCATGTTCAAAACACGTTCTACCTCTCCTCCAAAATCGGCGTGACCAGGGGTGTCTATAATGTTAATTTTTGTTCCTTTGTAATTTACTGAAACGTTTTTAGAAACAATAGTAATACCGCGCTCGCGTTCTAAATCATTGTTATCTAAAATAAGCTCACCTTTAGTTTCATTGTCTCTAAACAATTGACAATGATGCATAATCTTATCAACCAACGTAGTTTTACCGTGGTCAACGTGAGCAATAATAGCAATATTTCTAATATCCATTCATGAGTATTTTAAGCGTGCAAAACTAACTTAAATTTAAATGATAATAGAATTATTTTCCTTAAAATTACAATCTTTAAGTATTTCATAAAAAACACTTTAAAAAAGGAAGCTAAAGTGGCTTAAAAAATTTCTTTGAGGAGGCAAATGAAATAAAAAGAAACAAAAAAAGCCTTGAAAATCATCAGATTAACAAGGCTTTTGTACTCGGAGCGGGACTTGAACCCGCACGACCGCAATGGTCATTGGATTTTAAGTCCAACGTGTCTACCAATTCCACCATCCGAGCGAATATTTTAATGCTAAAAAATTTCAGAGCGAAAGACGGGATTTGAACCCGCGACCCTCACCTTGGCAAGGTGATGCTCTACCCCTGAGCTACTTTCGCATTTTGTACTTGATTTGGATTCGACCCTCATCAGCCTTGGGCGGATGATGCTCTACCCCTGAGCTACTTTCGCATTTTGTACTTGATTTGGATTCGACCCTCATCAGCCTTGGGCGGATGATGCTCTACCCCTGAGCTACTTTCGCATTTTCTAGTAGCTTTGGAACCGACCCTCATCCGCCGCAGGCGGATGATGCTCTACCCCTGAGCTACTTTAGCAGTATGTTAATGAACTTGTTTGCGGGTGCAAATTTATATTATTTATTTGTTTCACAAACTATTTTTAAAACTTTTTTTCTCTTTTTTTTCTGTTTCAAAATTAACTATCTGGTTGTGTTAAAATTAAGTTTGAAAAAAATTATTCAAATAAATCAGAAGACAGATATCTATCTCCTCGATCACAAATTATGCTCACAACTACACCCTCCTCTAAGGTTGCACAAAGTTTTAAAGCAGCGGCTGTTGCTCCCCCACTACTCATTCCAGAAAAAATGCCTTCTTCTTTAGCTAAACGTTTTGCCATTATTCTTGCTTCTGCTTCGCTTACTTCAATTATTTGGTCTACTTTAGATGGTGTAAATATTTTTGGTAAATATGCCTCTGGCCATTTTCTAATTCCAGGTATACTAGACTCATCTGTGGGTTGTACTCCTACCAACTGGATGTTGCTATTTTTCTCTTTTAAAAAAGTAGATGTACCCATAATTGTTCCTGTAGTTCCCATTGAAGAGACAAAATGAGTTACTTTTCCATTGGTATCTTTCCAAATCTCAGGACCTGTAGTTTTATAATGAGCCTTCCAATTGTCTTCATTAGCAAATTGATTAAACATGTAATAGCCCCCTGCATTCACTTTCTCTTCCACATAATCTCTTGCCCCTTCTATACCGACCGAAGCAGGTGTTAAGGTAACTTTTGCGCCATAAGCACGCATTGTTTGAACACGTTCTTTAGTAGCATTTTCTGGCATTACTAGTTCTATTTTTAAGCCAAAAACAGAAGCAATCATAGCTAAAGCTATTCCCGTATTACCACTAGTAGGTTCAATTAATTGTGTATTTTGATCAATATCCCCTCTCTTTAATGCTTCATTAATCATATTATACGCTGCCCGATCTTTTACGCTTCCACCAGGATTGTGTCCCTCCATTTTAAAAAATAATTTCACATTGGGTTTGTTTATTATTTTTTTTGCTCGAACTAATGGTGTGTTCCCTACTAAATCTAATATACTATTATTCATATTTATTTTTATTGAATTTTAACTGAGGATTGATAACTTACCCTTGAATTTTGAGGTATGGATTTGGTTAACCAGACATTACCCCCAATAATAGAGTTTTCTCCAATAACCGTATCTCCACCTAAAATAGTAGCGTTGGCATATATCGTTACATTTTGCTTAATGGTAGGATGACGTTTTACGCCTTTCATGTTTTTATCTACAGATAAAGCACCTAAGGTAACACCTTGATAAATCTTGACATAATCTTCAATAATTGAGGTTTCTCCTATTACCACTCCAGTAGCATGATCTATAAAAAATGGTACCCCTATTTGTGCTCCTGGATTTATATCTGTTCCTGTTTTGCAATGAGCGCTTTCTGTCATTAATCTTGGTACCAAAGGCAAATCAAATTTGAGTAGCAGATGACTTAACCGGTAAATAGCTATGGCGTAAAACCCAGGGTAAGCTAAGTAAATTTCTTTAAGCGATTTGGCTGCTGGGTCGTTTTCTAATATAAATTGTGCATCTTTATTTAAATCTTCCAAAACCTGAGGAAGCATATCCATATATTCTTCCCACCGATCTCTACAAGGATCATACTCTCTCTCACAAACTAAATCAGCTAAACCTTTGAACTCTAATTCAAGTATATTCATGTATTCCTTTACATCTACACTTCTGTCAAACAAAGTTGCAAACAATGTTTCAGTAAAAGATTCAGTTTTTCTTTTAATTAAATAAAGAAATGAAGCCTTTTCCTTTTGTTTCTCAATATTTTCTATAATTTGTTTTCTCAACCTTTTTTCAACAAAAGTAAAAGTCATTTAATAAATGAAACTCTAATTAAGAAATTCTTAAACGAATTATCATAATTCATTTAAATAAAATCTG
>JAIUMH010000051.1 GCA_022565635.1 Flavobacteriaceae bacterium
GTTACAAAAATAATCACTTAAATTTCATTAAATTTGGATGATGCAAACATAAGAGAGGAATACATCATTCTAAATTTAGTGGGCCAGAGCGTACTTCAGATTATAATTCGCCATTTTCGCTAGGTGCTGGTGCGGTTTTAGGTACATCTTTTGACAATGGAATGGTACTTTCCGTAAGAGCAATGTTACTTTTGTCTTTACCATCTATGTTTATGGTTGATGGAAGGGCAAGTATATTGAGTTCACAACTAGGTTTAGATGATACTGGTGAACCTCCTTTCTTTGCAACAGCTATTTGGAGTAGTGATTCTATAGAAGTAGGTATGGGAGCAAATTTTAAAGTACCATCCAGTAATGGCAATATTCTAGATATACAAGCAGAAGTTCAATCAGGATTCTTTTTTAATTCACCTTCAGCTTGGTACCTAAATCTTGGAACTAAAGAAAATCCAATTAGTGCAGAAGTGCTTACTTTATTTACTGCACAATCATATTTAATGCTTTCGGCTCAAGGCATTGAGGCTGGGGCTAGAGTGCATTATGAATTAAAGAAACGCTTTGGTCCAGCAAGGGTGGCCTTGGAAGCTTATATGGAGAAAGGAGGTTTTATCAGTTTTGAAAGAAGCCAAATAGGTGGCTATATTGCTGCAGGAGGTAAGATTGATGTAAAAATATGGAGGATAGGAGTTTCTCTAACATTAAATACTATATTTTCGGCAGAAGCCGCAAAACCATTTTTAATTTATGCAGAGGTAGAGGTTAGAGCTTGTATTAAAATAGTTTTTAAAAGAATATGTAAATCCTTTACCGTTAAGATTAAATGGGAAAAAGACAGCAGTGTAGATCGCAGCGCAATCCCTCCTTTACCTATAAGCAAAGTAAATGAAATGGTAAAAGGGGTACACATGCTCACCAACGAGTCGTTTGACCTGAATTATAGTAATAATATTCCTTCTGTAAACTCAATAAATAAAGTTATTCCGTTAGACACTTTTATAGAAATTAAAACGGAAAAAGGTTTAGTGCCATCAGGTACATTAAATGGTTTAATAGGAGGTTACACCTTTCCTCCAGAAAATTATACAGATTTAATTCCTCCCCAAAAAGTAGTTAGAGGAGGTCATGAGTTAAGGCAGGTGAAACATCAATACTCTATAGAAGAAATTGAAATTAAAGCTTGGGATGGTAATAGCTGGAAAGATTATCACCCTTTTCAAGCTGTAGTTGATGAGACCAAAAGAGAAGATGTGGCTCACCTACGTGTTGGATATTGGCAACTTAGAGATAAACAGTACAATACAATACGCTTGCTTGCAACAACACCATTTACTTACATGCAAGCAGGCGAACCAGGATGGCATACACCAGAAATTTATGGGCTAACAGCTTCTACTTTATATTGTGAACAAAACCTTAAAGAGGAAGGATGTTCAAATGTGTTAAACAAAGCATTAGGTAAAAAGTATTACCCTCCTTCACAGTTTATGGGTAACTATATTAATGGCGCTTATTTCTCACTGTCAAATACCACAGGATTTCAAATTATTGATGGAAATATAGTTCCTGCTAATAATGAATATATGGAGGTCACTAATTCACCTAACACTCACAACTTTGAAAAATCACTTTCGTTCAGTAATAGTAATATTTTGACCATAGTTTTGCCAGAAAGCTCGGTACGTACAAAATTAAAGCTAAGCACTTTTGCTCAGGGAGTAACCATTAAATACTATACTTCTGCAATAGATGATAACACAAGCATTGTACAACATGATTTAATACATCAAGATTACAGAACTTCCTCTCAACTCAATAATGTTATTGTGTATGAGAATGAAAGTCAATTGATAAGCAAAATTATTATTGAACCAGATGATCCAAATATGCTTGCCATACAGCAAATTAAGGAAGAAATAGCTTTGTTATTTGCCAATACTTATGAAGACTCTAGTGGTTTAGTTAGTATTTCTGAACCTAAAGATAGAGAGCGCTATAATCAATTGATTAAAGAATTAGCAGAGCTAAATAACAAAGGGTGCTCGCAGATTGAAGAAGATTGTAAACCCGACGAAAGATTATGTAGTTTGTATCAACAATTACAAGAACTCTTTGATGTTTGTTTTGTTTTTCCAATTGATGAAAAAGAAATTGAACTTTTACAAAGAGAACAAAAATGTTTTAATCAATTCTATGAATTGATTATTAGTTTTGACCGTGATAATCCTCATTATCATATTATTGAATTAATGAGTGATATTTATGTGAACTTTAAACAGATGCTAGAAGCACTCAATGAACTTTTAGCTAATTACCCTATTAATCAAGCCGATCCTAGAGAAATTATTCAAGTCTATACTAGGTTTAGAGATTATTCATTAGAGGTACTTAATTTTATAGGTGATGAAGGGGATTGTAATTGTGATGACCAGCCTAGAACTAAATGTACTACCTCTTTTCAACAAGTATGTTGGACAAGCCTAGAAAACCATCAATGGAATCAGAGTATTCCGGGGGCAGACGCTATACAAGAAGACTATGAAAGCATGACAGAAGCAGTTGAAGATGTTATACAGCCCATTTGGCGTCCAAATACTTCGTATTACATAAAACTTAAATTAAAAGATGAGGTAGATAACGCAAGTAACAACACAGAGTTTTTTGACTATTATTATGGATTTAAGACTGTTGGGCCGCTTGGGCACTTTCATAAGAATCCAGCTTCAGGATACATAGATTCAGATAGGAATGCAGATGAGTACCCATTAGCTTCTTTACGCTCTTACATTGATTACAGACGTTCGTACCCAGACGCTAAAGGTAATCTACTAAAAGCTAAACCCGTATTTTATGGAAATGAACAATGTAAAATCTCTGTTTTTTTCAATAAAAGCTTTACTGAACACATGTTTAAAACTTGGCACGAATATCTTAATCTTCCAAAGTTAGAAGGTCAATTACATATCGCCATAAAAGACCCTGTTACAGATGTAATAATACCTTATCCACTACCTGTTGATTATAATGAAGGAACAGTGCCTTTGCCGGTGTTTAATCCAGAAACGAATACAGCTTATAATTGGGAAATTGATGATTATCCTCAACTACCTATTCAAATTCAGCTGATTAATAATTTGATAGAGAATAGCATTTTGCCATGTGAAATTGACTTAGGAAACCCAATTAAACCAAGGAGTACATTTTTCTCTGTAGTGCTTACAAATTTAAAGCCTCAAAAACTTTATACTGCTTTGCTATACAATGCTTTTGAAGAAAATGAAGGCAATATAGTTAATGAACAAGTACATGAATTTGTATTTCAAACTTCAAGATATCAAAACTTTGAAGAGCAAGTAAAGAGTTACTTGATAAAAGATGAAAACGGAGATGTAGAAAGACAAGCTGTTTATCAAACTGAATTAAGTTTAAGCAACGATTCAGTAACAAAGTCTTTAGATATAGTTTCTAATCCAGAAAATCAAACTGAGCATTCATTAAAACAATATCAGCATCTTTTTGATCGTGTTTTAGAAATACCACCATTAGATCCTCCTGTGAGAACAGAATTTCATAAAATTCTCAATTTAAATAGTGGTAATACTATTGGAATACTAATAAAAAATCCAGAACCTTTTAATTCACCTAAAATTCCATTAGATGAAGCTAAAAAAATGATAAGTTTAAGAAAAACCGACGGTAGCGAGGATACCGCATATAAAATTCTTTACAGTAATGATTACTCACAGGCAATCATTATGCATAACTCAGCGCAAATACCTTCCGCAAATCTAGATTTTAAGTTTCAGTATTTACAATGGAACGGTAACAATTATAATGTTGAAGAAGTAGTAAATGTAACCATCAATCAATAAAGAAAATGTCTACAGGATACACCATAAACATCAATGAGGATATAACAGAAATCCAGTCTCCTTACCTTTACCTGCAAGCAGCAGGCTCCACGGGGGAAGATAGTACTAGAGGAAGACATCTTCGCTGGACTTTACAAGGAGTTTTAGGCGAGAAACATTTGCCTAAGGGAGATGACGCAACAAAATATGTGAATTTTAATAAACCAAAGGATTATGTAAAAATTTACAGAGCGCCTTACGAACCAATGAAAATCAATCTTGATTTTGTAAGAAATATTCCGGCACTGGTAGATGACTCTAATTATTTATGGATTTATCGTTTATTGGGTAAAGAATTGTACATCCGTTTTAACAACACAGTAAAATACCAAGAGGTTAGAAGTGAAATTAATCCACTACAAAACCCTAGTTTGTTTATTGAAAATTATGGGAGTGAAGTTATAGAAATTGAAAGTTTAAAAGATCCTTTTTTTGCAGTTACCTGTAATTTTTCTGCCTTAAATCAAAACTCAAAATTTAAAGTTGAAACCTTATCTGTAGGGACAACTAACATTAACGAAAATAAGGTAGTCAGTAATCGAAAACTGATTACTGATTCACAGTTAAATTCGCCTTTGAGATTGGTTTTTGAAAATGGAAGATCAGTAAGATGGCAAATATTTTCAGCACAATTAGCATCCATTGAATTAGAGTTTTATCTTGATACGATACATCAAATTAATTTGAAATCAGGCTGGGATTTTTTAGGAGAATTTGCATTATCTCAGAAAGATGAGGTAGCTTTTAAACAACTAGAACCAAGTTTAGGAAGCGTAAAGGGGCATTGGCATAGGTTTGATGAAGATGCTTTAGTTAATGTTGATAATTACCAAGATAAATGGTCGGGAGATACCGAAGAAGGAGATAGAAATCTCAAAAATATTGTAAAACATTATATTGAATTAAGTGAGCATGAAAATAATCCATTAGCTTTTGAAAATATTGCATTAGGAAACAATCCTTCTGATCCAGCAGATTATATTAAAATTTCTAATCTAGATATGCTCAATTTTGCCGCCTACGACTATCACATTGCTCGTATGCTTGGTTTAGGATTGCTTGATATTGATAATTCTAACGATAAATTTTTATATGTAGCAGAGTACTTTACAAAAGCAGACTTAGAAGATGGTTTAGGAGTGAGAGAAGTACATCATTTATTTATGTCGCTTCCCACATCCTTACAGGATGAAAGACTTCCAGAACCATTAGATCTTAAAAAAATCACACCTGGTTTGTTTATGGAAGATGACGAAAATGAAAATTTATCCCTAACAGATGAAGATGGGTACGCTTATGACGGTATGTCTCGTTACGTAAGTATTTATACAGAGACCATACCAGAAGATGATATTAACACCCCTTTTTTTGTAAGCGATAATGAGCTTAGTTTAAGCACTGTAACAAGCCCTGTTTATGGAGGTCTCAAATTTCGTTTAAACGAAGGAGATTGGATTAAGCCTGAATTATCTAATGATCCAGAATACCAAAATTTAGTTCCTCAGGGCAACCCATTTAATGAAACCTTATTCATTAATATTCCAGAACCTCAAAAACCATTTTATGCACATAGACATACTCAGGAAGGAATACACCGATATAAATCTTATGGAATCAATTGGTTTTCTAGGGCTAAATTAAGTACTATCGAACTTAGTATTGAGACGCAAATTCAACAAAAAAACAATCTGATTCCTCCTTCTAATACAAATGCTCATTTAATTAGAAAGGAGGCTCCTTTGTTTTTAACTTCTGCAAAAGAACAAGAACTTTTAGATGCAATACCAGAAAATGAAGATAAAACTTTAATAAGATTAACTTTTGACTATCATACATCTCACGAGTTAAAAAGTTACAACATACCCCTAGATTCTCAATTTAGCAATGCAGACTTAACCAATCCTGCAAATGCCAATAATTCAACAGTTGCTTTTCCTGATAATAAAGAAATTTTTGCAGATGAAGTAGATATTTTTTTTCGAAATCAAGTTCCTCAGAACATTAGAGGAAAAGCACTAAGCGTTTTAAATCATAGTACAAATGATTTATTATCAATAATTACTACAGGAGATTACCTAGTAAATAGCACAGGTGAAGTATTATCTCCATCAATAGAACCAAACACAGAAAGTAATTTTGCAGGGGGTACATTTTTGTGTGGTGAGAATAAATATATTATTTATGAAGTTGCTCAAACCGCACAAGGATTGGTGTTTACAGTTTATAAAAAACAAGTAAGTGATTCAATAGTTAATGATGGTGGTCTTCCTTCAAGCCCATTAGTAGGAGAGCTTGAGTCTCCAATATTAGTTGAAGGTGGTCTTTTTATGGTTGTAGAAAACATGCTGAACGAAAGCAGTTGGAATACGCCTAACCCACTAGGGTTTAAAGTCAAAATAGGGGATAATTGGGGTATACATCGTGAAGTTATTCAGTATGAAGATGAAGATGGAATTTTGCAACGAAAACTTGAAAAAACAAGAGGTATTTGGGGGAATGCAACCATTACCCCTGAAGATGAACCCATAGAGGAAAATCCAAATGACCCTAATAATCCAATATTAGGATTTAGAGGTTTATATAAAATTGAATTCAATAACTACTTATTAAATCAGCATCCGCAATTCAGCAACAACAATAATTCTGTTGAATGGTATAAGGGCATAGTTAGGGTTTTTACAGAAAGTGCTGTAACAGGAAGTTTTCCAAACAAAACAAGAAAAGTATTACCTGTTATAAAAGTCATCAATGTTGAGAGCTCAAATGCTCTGGTACTTTATGTTAGAGACCCATCTTACGATCATACAAATGAAAATTATGATACCATACAGACAGGGAGTAGCATTAACGTAAATTTTTATCCAGGTTACAAGGTGTATCTTTATGGTGACAACAATTATGGGATTAATGAAGAAAATATATTACCAAATTATGGCGAGGAAATACGCTACAGTATTTTTAGTTTAAGAAGTCGTGATGTTGATGGTGGTTGTAATCCTAATACGGGAAGTTGTCAATCAAAAATTAGCACACCATTTATGATGTATGCTCAAGAACTTATAGAAGCAATTCCTCCTGAAAAACCTGAAGGCTCTTTATATGCTACAAGACCAGATTTTTTTGGTCGCTCTACTTATACATTAACAACAGAATATAAGCATAAACCAAATGAAGTTCTTTTTTATAGGTCAAACGATGAAGCATTATTAAATGCACTGTACGAAAAAGAAACTATAAAACTAATCAGAGAAAATTTAGAAATGTTAGGAGGTAACGATGAGGAATACCTTACAAACAGATGGAACAATTTTCTTGATTTTGAACAGCTAGAAATTGAAGGTGATTTTAGGGTTTACCCACCAGAACAAGAATCATCAAATGCTTATAAGTTTCCTAATCCAGACAAACAGGCTTTCTTTGATTGGGTAAATCAAATTCAAGAAAAATTACAAAAACCTTTAATTACAGACCCTGTGGGTTCAATTAAAGTAGGTGATTCTAAAATTATAAACTACGTCAAAGGTGCGGTATACAACGCGTTCGTTTCTTTAACAGAAATGCCTATTTTGTATAAATTTATAAAAGGAGATAGCTATAATCCAGTAGATAAACCTCAAGTAGTTAAAGATCGAAATGGAAACATTTTGCAGCAAAATGATGGAGATTTTGAAATGGCACCTATGATGAAAATTGTTAGTACCTCTCCACATAAAACCTTATTTACAGATTTTAAATTAGACGGCACATCTAATAATCTCTATTTTTATGGAGTGAAAGAACTTAGTTCACAAATGAAAATGAGCGATTTTAGTCCGTTCTTAGGACCTATAAAATTAGTAAATACTCATGCCTTAGAAACTCCAGAAGTAAAAAGAATAGTACCAGTTTTAGAAAATGCAGTTTTAGGTATATCAGCACATATTAAGTTAGAAATAAATGCGTACCCTAAAGTTCAAAAAGTAAAAAAAATAAGCCTTTATAGAGCTAATAATTTTCTTGATGCACAATCCATTCAAACAATGCAATTGGTAAAAATTGTTGATTTAGAGAGTGAAGGTCTAGCTAACACAGGAATATGGTCTGTAGAAGATAATTTTGAAGATTTAACAGAAAAACCTTACGGAGATGGGTTGTATTACCGAGTAACAGTTTCAAAAAAAGTTGAATATGAAAATGCTAGCCAAGATATTACAGTAGAATATGCCCCTTCACAAGCGTCTAAAACTGTAGCAAGCTTAATAGTAGAAAACAACACTCCAAATTCCCCTGCTTTGAAGTTTTTATCAACAGCACCAGATGCAAACAACGAAATTCATTTAGTTTCTTTAAAGTGGTTAAAAACAGTTTACAAAGCTAAATATCATATTTATAAAATGAATAGCCAAGGTAATTGGAATAAGATCCATCAAATTCAAACCAATGATAACGAAATAATATTACCTTTAACAGAAACAGACCTACAGTCGGACTCTTTAAAATTAATTAATGATGATGGAAATTCAGTTTATCATCACTTTAAAGTAATTACCGAAAACACAGCAGGAATGCTAAGTATTGAAGAAAAAATTCTTACCATTTTTAATAATAATGACTGGTTAGAAGTATAAATTTAAACAAAACTTTTAAACTTACTTAAATCAAATTTTTAAATTATTAACTTAAATAAATATCATGAAAAAAATAATTTTATCAATCTTAGGAATCAGCCTTATCACCTCATGCAGTAGTGATGATGAAGGGCAACAATTAGACGATTGTGCTAATGCAATTTCAGCAGTTTTTCCTGTATTAAGTGATTTTGAATCAGCTACCTCAGAAAATTATGAAGAAACTTGTATTGCATACCGAGAAGCTTTAGAAAATCAATTGCAAGCTTGTGGTGATGAAGAAGGAAACTTGCAAGCTACTATTGATGGACTAGGAGACTGTACAGATCCATCAGACACTAATACAGAAGGAGAAATTACGGTCACTGCCGGAACTTTAGCAATTACTTTTGATATAGTGAGTGTGGAAATAGAAGACAATAGAATTAAAGTTTTTGGGGAGACTTCTGTTGCTAATCAAAATACAATATATTTTGAAGTGGAAGAAGGAGTAACTGGCGAGAATGCATTTGAAGTTTTTGAAATATTTTTGTTGAATTCAATCTTTCTTCCCTTTGAAAATGAGTTCAATAATACGGTTACGATTAATTCTGATGGTGAAATTTCAGGTAGTTTTAATGGAGTTGTAGTAAGCGACAATGAAGGCGCTTTAAACTTGACTGGAGGAAGCTTTGAATTGAGCTACTAATATTATAATATTCTTTAAATTGGTATAAGTTGACTTTTTTAGGCTTCTGAGCTCACTCAATAAAAAAAATCAATATTTTTTAGGCTAAGTCTAGAAGAATTCAATAGGTTAATTACCCTTAATTAGAATAATCAATCATTCTAGTTAAGGGTATTGTTCAAAAATCTTAATTCATTAAGTTTAGAATTAAACAAATTTTTTAAGGCTTCATACTTGAAACAGATCAAATGAGGTCCACGCTTTTAAAAGCTTTTTAAATCAATTTATTTTTTGCAGAAAAACACTAAAATAATTTCATTACATAAGCAAAAACAGACAAACCAATAAAAACCCACCACAATGCTTCCTTGAACCAAGCTTTTGTTCTTAATTGAAAAAATTCAGCACCAATTGGCGCCAATGGAAACAAAGAAATAATATATAAAGAAGGAGACGAAACTTGAATAAAACTGATTAATCCAACTACAAAAAGTACCGAGATGAGAAGTAAATTCAATTGAATTTTTTTCAATACCTGTGCACGTTGTAAGAATCCAGGAAAACTAATGATACAAATGAAAAGCAAAACTAAAATGTATAAAAAGCTCAAATCAAACTCCCAGGTTAAATCCAGTTGAATTTGTGCAGTATAAAAATCTATAGAAAACCATTGGTTGTTTTTTAAAATATTAAAGGCGTTGGCCAGAAGAAATGCGCCTCCAAATGTTACTAATGGAATAAGGTAATTAGCCAATTGGGTTACCGATAGAATAAGATTAGCCAACCAAATAAGCAGTAATAATAAAATAAGACTAGGTTCAAAAAAGCTAGCCAAAACCAACCAAACGGAAGCTTCAAAAGTTTTCTTTTTCAGCATAGACTCGTTCAACATGCTAATCAATCTCCTAAAAAACAAACCCATAAACAGTATAATCCACCAAATTTTGTTGGATTGGATTAGTGGTAATAGTGAAATCAATCCAAAAACAAATAAACTTAACCCGTAAGAATTTTGCTGATTGATTTTATTTTTTCTAATAATAAAGTTTTCTAGAAAAATAATAAAAGCTAAACAGCCTGAAGCAATAAGTAAATTAGATGCAATAAAGCTAATTTCTTCCAACAAGAAAAGGTCTATGCCAAGGGCAATCCAACTTAAAACGATAAAAAAAACCAAAATAATTGGTTTGGATTGAGAGAAAAACTTGGTCAACATAAATTATATCATTATTTTTGCAATATAAACATTTATAGAAATAGGCATGAAAGATTTTTTTGAAGGATTTGCAGCATTGCATGAGGAAGTACTTTTTTTACCTTTACACGCTTTAAGAGATTTACAAGAGGAATCTTGGTGGGCAGCAAACGCATTGAACTGGGTGTTCATGATCATCTGTTTTGTTGCATTTCTGTATTGGATGAAACAATTAAAAGCTTACGATAACGAAGGTACTGAACGTACTGACGTAAAATCTCACGAATTTTTAGGGTAATATTTGATAGAGTTTCGAACTCTTATTCAATATAATTTCAATATCAACACTTGCTCATTTTGTGCAGGTGTTTTTTATTGTTTTATAATTAAATAAGTTATTTTAGAGGATTTTGTCTTTGTTTTATTTTGTGTTTCAATGGATTAATTGTAGGGCATTATCTAACAATAATAATTTTAGATAATCAAGCATATAAGTTGATGAAAAATTTATAAGTACTTTAAACATAAGCCAATATTCATTCCTTAACTTTAGGGTTGAAAGTAAAATAATCCCCAATGGAATTTCAGAGCGTAAATCCTTACAACGGAAAGCATATAGCCGCCTATACTTCTTTAACTTCTAAAGAATTAGATGAAAAATTAAATCAATCTGCAGAAGCTTTTAAAGATTGGAGAAATCAACCTTTAAGCTACCGAACCAAGTTGATTAGAAAAGCTGGGGAAATCTTGCTTGAAAATAAAAAGAAATACGCCAAAACGATTACTTTGGAAATGGGAAAACCCATAACTGAAGCCATTGCTGAAATTGAAAAATGTGCTTGGGTTTGTGATTATTATGCCCAACATGCTGAAGCGTTTTTAGCTGTTGAAGAAATTAAAACCGATGCTTCCAAGAGTTTTGTTCGTCATGACCCTATGGGAACTATTTTTGCAGTGATGCCGTGGAACTTCCCTTTTTGGCAAGTTTTTAGATTTGCTGCACCTACTTTAACTGCTGGAAATACTGCCTTGTTGAAACATGCTCCCAATGTATTTGGGTGTGCTCTTAAAATTGAAGAAGTATTTATTAAAGCAGGTTTTCCTAAAGGTGTTTTTCAAAATTTGATTATTCATCATGAAGAATCCGAAAAAATAATCGCCCACAAAACTGTAAAAGCTGTGAGTTTAACAGGAAGCGAGAAAGCGGGTGCAGCTGTATCTCAACTGGCCAGCAAATACATCAAGAAAAGTCTTTTGGAACTCGGCGGTAGCAATGCCTTTATTGTTTTAGCAGATGCGGATGTAGATTTAGCGGTAAACACGGCAGTACAGGCTAGAATGACGAATAGCGGTCAGAGTTGTATTGCGGCCAAACGATTTATTATTGTAGATTCAGTGTACGACGAATTTGTGACTAAATTCACAGAAAAAGCTAGTCGGTTAAAGGTTGGAAATCCGATTTTAAAAGATACTCAAATAGGTACTTTAGCACGTAAAGACTTGGCTGACCAACTGCAGAAGCAAGTTCAAGATTCCCTCAAAAAAGGAGCTGAATTATTGCTTGGAGGAAAACAAGATAACTGTTTTCACGAACCTACAGTGTTGGGAAAAGTGACCCCAGAAATGCCTGCTTTTACAGAAGAAACCTTTGGACCATTAGCGGCTATGATTCAAGTAAACTCTACAGAAGAAGCCTTTGCGGTGGCAGAAAATTCTAAATTTGGACTAGGTTTGAGTGTGTTTACTAAAGATACGAAAAAAGCATTAACTTATGCAGCACAAACAAGTGATGGCGCCTTTTTTGTAAACGAATTAGTAAAATCTGATCCGCGGCTACCTTTTGGAGGGACAAAAAATTCTGGATTTGGACGTGAATTAGGCAAAGATGGTATGCTAGAATTTGTTAATCGGAAAACGGTTTATGTGAAGTAGAAGATGGTTGTTTTTTGTATGGATGTAATTTTGAACAGGACCGAAAGCCTCTATCAACCACTGCGTGAAATTCATTTTCATGTGGTGGTGATGTAAATAAGGAAACCTGAAGCTTCAAACTTCAAATCGTATTAGGTTAAAATCAGAAAGTACGAAGTTACAAACTTCGTACAGCACAGAACTTGAAGCTTCAAACTTCAAATAGCAGAAGTCCGAAGTTACAAACTTCGGACAGGATTAGTTTGCAACTTCGCATCCTATGAAGCTATACTTTCTAAAACTAAACTACGCTATGCGAAGTTTGTAACTTCGCATCCTGTGAAACTATACTTTCTAGAACTAAATCGAAAAACTAAAATTAAACAAGTCCGAAGTTGCAAACTTCGGATAGTTACAAACTTCGGATAGCGCAGAAAAGTACGAAGTTACAAACTTCGTACAGCACAGAATAGTGCAGAAATAGTGCAGAAGTTCGAAGTTACAAGCGTCCGAAGTTGCAAACTTCGGACAGCATCAATCAATCAAACTTCGGACAGCATTACAGTATAATTAGGCTATGCGAAGTTTGTAACTTCGCATCCTATGAAATACTACTTACCACTGAATACTTCTCCAAAATGAATCATTGCTCAGTACATCTATTATTGGATTTTCAGCTAAAGTTACTTCAACAACTCCTTTATTAAAAACGTAATTTTTAGCACTTGAATAAATATATTCAGATGCTTTTTCAACAATACTAGCGCGTACAGGGTTAAGGTGTATATAGTCTAGTTTAGTCCACAAAAATTTTTCAGAATTGATTTCTTCAGGATGATTTCCATACTTCCATAACTGAAAGGTTTTATTTCGTTTATGTGATTCAATTGATTTATGAAATAAATTCAAGAGCCAATCTCGTCGACTTTCTTTACTTGTTTGTATTTGTTTTAGTATTGCTTTGGATGTAAATTTCTTAAAATCTCTAATTAAACCCGATAAATCACCATGCTGGCTTTGAATTATTAAATGTATGTGATTGCTCATTATTACATACCCATAAACAATCAAACCTTTATTATTTATGCAATAATTTAAATTATTTACTATAATATCTTTATAAGATTTTCTAGAAAAAACATCTATCCAATTTATAATTGTAAATGTCACAAAATGAGGTTTTGATTGGTCTCTGATTTGATATCCTCCACCCATAAAAAAATAGATGTGTCAAATTAATGTTATCTTTAAAATATTTGCAATTATTTCCAAATAAGTAAAGTTAAATTATTTTTTTATATAGACAACAAGTAAATTAAAAAATAGATTCGTAAGTTCGAAGTTACAAACTTCTTACAGCACAGTTACAAACTTCTTACAGCGCAGAAGTCCGAAGTTACAAACTTCGTACAGCATCACAGCATAATTAGGCTATGCGAAGTTTGTAACTTCGCATCCTATGAAACTATACTTTCTAAAACTAAACCAAAAAACTAAATTAAATAAGTCCGAAGTTACAAACTTCGAAAAGCGCATTTTGTAACAAAAAATTTTCCCAAATCAAAACGCCCCATATAGCGGGGCGTGCATTCTTTGATTTATTTCTCCTAAACCCGCAACCTTCAAATAATATAGTTGTTTAGGTGAGCCATATGAATAGTTGATTATTTATTTAAAATTTAAAGTAAATCCGATGCGCCATTGTTCTGTCCAACGCATGGAGTCTAAAGCTTCTTCCTCATCTATGATGTAGAAATACTGAAATTTGAGCATGGCATCAAAACCGCTAAATTGGTAGGCAAATGCTGGGGAGAATCGTTGCGCTTTCCCGGGTGCTAAATCGTTGATGTCAAATTCTTCGTAGCGTGCTGAAAAAATGGAGTTGGCTTTTTTCCAGAAATAATTGGCCTGAGCCACATAACCACCGGCATAAAATTTGCCTTCGGTTTGTTCTGGGGTAAAGCCAAGAAAGTTAGGATCTAATGGATTGGCAGGTCGAGCTAACATTTGATGCATTTCAAATTGAGCCGAAAAGCCTTTGTATTGCATAGCTAAATCAAAACCATAAATATAGCGTTCTCCGTCAATAGCTCGTAATCCATAGCGTCCCCCTAAATCTTCTGGAAATTCCCGACCTTCAGGAAGTGTTCGGTCGGTATACCTACCGTTAACACCTAATGCAAACATAGGAACGGGCGAGACAAAATAGTCAATGTCTCGATACCGATAGCGCGAAGGAAAAGCAATTTCAACTCGACTTACATATTCCAAATTACCTGTGGCGTCATTATCTCCTCTTAAAGTAAACTCACCTAGTCCAGTATAAGCCCCTAAATAAGCTTTTATACGTTGTTTCCAAGTAGTTGTACTCAAGGTAATTCCGGCATCACGTCTGGAAAAAAATTCACCTCGAGTTAATTGTGCTCTTTGCCAGTAAGGCGAGTAGATAAAAGGAACAAGCGAGTTTCTAGAGTAGGGTAATTTTCCGTATCCAGCTTGAATTTCCATAAAGTCCAAGCCTTTATATTTTACCCATGCATCCATCAAACCAGGATTTTCTGGGTCAATTTCGCCTGTTCCTGCAACGGCTAAGTCAACAAAATCTACTTGTAATTCGTATGCCCAATCGTTTCTGATTCTTCCTTCCAATTGAATTTGTGCATCCCTAAGTTTGAAACGGTCTTTGTTTCTATTGTTGTTGGTCGGTTTTAAATTTCGCTCATTGTAATACGTAGAAACTCTTCCTGAAATTTCCAGTACATGTTCACCATTAGAGAGGGTTAATTGTGCAAATCCTAATTGCGAAAAACAACAAGCTAAACCAAGAAAAATGAGTTGATATGCTTTCATAATTAATCTTCTAATGGGTTAAAGAAATACAGTTTTTCTCGATCGTCTGAAACTATCAATACGTGTCCATTTTCATCAAAAGCTAAGCCTTCAGGATTAATAACAGGTACGTACCAAGTTTGAAGAATTTCGTAAGTAGAAGGGTTCATTTTGAAAATGAGCTTATCTTCATCACTCAGCAAATACAAATGATCTTGGTAATAGGTAGCAGCGGAAATATCGCGGGCAATTTTTCCCATTTTTATTTCATTGTGAATTTTTAAATCGGTAGTCAATTCAAAAAGATAAATAGGGTCTTTTTCTGTAAACAATAAAAACTTGTCCTTTACTGGATTGTAGGTAAATGCTTCGTAAGAACGGTTTCGCCCACCTCCGTAGGGAATGGTGATGGTGCGTATAACCTCTAAATCGTGATTCAGTTGGGTGATGCTTCGGGAGAATTCATCAACTACATACACATGCTCTTCATTGGCGTACACTGCTTCGGCATCGTAAATTTCTAATTCTTTGGTTCGAGTTACTTCGCCTTTGCGATTGATTTCTGCTAAATAGCCATCATCACTGGCGATAAAAAAGTGTCCTGATTTGACTGGGTTTGGACATATATCTGAAGGTTCGCTCACCTTTAAATTGATGTTTTGGTAAGGTTGAATTTTGATGCTATCGTAACTTACTGCACAAGATGTGAGCAAGAGTAATAAGCAAGTAAGGAATATATAAGGGTGTTTCATGAGTTGAAAAATTGATTAAAGTGAAGTTCCTTCAATGACTAAATTGTCTATTCTATTGTTTCCGCTATCTCCATCTTCACCAATAGCAAAGTTGATTTGGAACTGAAAATCGGCGTTGTTTTGAGCTCCATCAATACCTGATAAATCGATTTCAAAAAGTTCAAATTCTTCTTCATCTCCACCAGTTTGAATATCAAAAACCAACACGTCAAGCCCTTCAGTAGTGAAACTTTGACCTCCGTCAAGACTATAACTTAGCAATTGCTGTTGTGCACCGTTATTGGTTCTTCGGGCGGCGTAAGATATTTTTACGTTTTCATAATTTGTTGTAGAAGCGCTGATGGTGAATGGTCCTGCTGGGTTTCTTAGTCGTAAGCCATCACCGGCAGGATCGTTATTTCTTGCATTGATGGATGAGCCATCGGTATCATCAAAAAAGTTTCCTTCGTAGTTCAAATTAGCACCTGAAAAACTAAAAGTAGGGGTGATTAAAGCTTCATCTGAAGAGGAATCATTAAAGTTCCAATAATGCATTAATAAAAACTCAAGGTCTTCGTCATCGTCGTTATCATCATCTAAAGCGTTTCCTTCAACTACTAAATTGTCAATTCTATTGTTTCCACTTGAATTGTCATCACCCATGGCAAAATTGATTTGAACTTGAAAATTCGGATTATCATTTACACCTTCAATGGATGAAAAATCAATTTCATAGCGTTGAAACACCTCATTATCTCCTCCAAATTCAATATCAAAAACTTGGGTTTGTAATCCTTCTTGGGTGAAAGTATTTCCACCGTCCAGGCTATAGCTGATGAGTTGTTGCTGTGCGCCATTAGCAGTTCTTCTTGCGGCGTAAGACACTTTAATGTCTTCATAATTGGCCGTTGTGGCTTTAATGGTGAATGGTCCTGCGGGATTTCTTAAGCGTAAAGCTGTACCGGCAGGATCGTTATTTCTTGCGTTTATGGTAGAACCGTTTGTGTCATCAAAAGAAGCACCTGCGTAGGTCAATTCTGCATTTTCTATACTGAAGCTTGGCGTAATTAAAGCCATTTCTGAAGAGTTATCGTTAAAATTCCAATAATGCATCAATTCTAAATCAGTATCAGTGTTTCCATTGTCATCTCCACCATGATCTCCAGAATCCTCTAAAGCCACAGCATCAATACTGATGTTATCAAAGCGTGAATTTCCAGATTCTCCATCAGCATTGATGTCAAATTCAATTTTAATTCTAAAGCTTTCATTGTTATTGACCGCTTCAATTTGAGAAAAATCAAATTGTTTTTTGGTGAAATCAGTAGGCACTCCATATTCTGGATTGGTAAGTCCTTCTGTGGTATAATTCACACCATCTATGGAATAGGATATTTTTTGAATTTGTGGACCATTGTTGGTTCGCATAACGGCGTAAGTAAGTAGAATGTCTTCAAATCCTGCTGTGGATACTTGGATGATAAAATTGCCAGAAGGATTTCTCAATCGAAGCGCGCTTCCTTCTTCTTCATTTAGTCGAGTATTGATTTGGCTTCCTTCATCTACATCATCTAAACGATCTCCTAAATAAGTGAGTGAAGCATCTTGATTTAAACTTACATTGGGTTCTAATAAGTTGGAGGTGTCGTTAAAATTCCAGTAATGAAGTATTTCTAAGTCTTGGTTTTCATCGGGGTCAATAACATTTACAAAGTCTAAGTCGCGGTCTGTAGTGCAACCTAGTAATAGACCTATCAGCAGCAGGTTAGTGATTTTGGCTTTCATCATTAATTTTTTACAAAACTAATTTGGTTAAGCTGTGCTGATGTTGATTTAGTATTAAGAAAATAGAAGCAAAGTTTAATTTTGTGTTACCAAGTTTAAATTAAGGTTAACAGCTCTTAATCCAAAGCGGGGTGTTTCTTTTCACTCGGTGATGATATAAATAAGAAAATTCGAAGTTTCAAACTTCAAATAGCATGGGTCCGAAGTTACAAACTTCGTACAGCATCAATCAAACTTTGGACAGCATCAGGTTAAAATTAGAAAGTCCGAAGTTGCAAACTTCGTTCAGCATCAGTTTCGGACAGCAAACCTACGCTATGCGAAGTTTGTAACTTCGCATCCTATGAAACTATACTTTCTATAATTAGACAAAAAAATAAAAATCAAACAAGTACGAAGTTGCAAGCTTCTTACAGCTTGAGGTCCGAAGTTACAAACTTCGGACAGCATCAATCAAACTTCGTACAGCATCAGTTTCGGACAGTACCTACGCTATGCGAAGATTCTGTGTTAAATTCCAAACATTTAATTGATTTTTTTTATTTT
>JAIUMH010000052.1 GCA_022565635.1 Flavobacteriaceae bacterium
ATGAATTTTAAATTAAACTGAAGCTCTGTGAACTTTGTGACTTTGTGGTGAAAAATAGAATTAAGTATTGAGTAATGAGAACTAAGATAAAACTCAAAAATTGTCAATAATACCTGCCCGACTTTTTCGTTCAGGCAGGATTTTAGATGATTGTTCTGGGCTTTGTGCGCTTTGCGATAAAACTTTGCGGTCTCTGCGTGAAAAAATGAATTATAATTTTAAACCTCTCAGTTCCAATTGAAGCAAGCAAATTAGTGAGCTTGAAAGGACTAAGCATTGAAACTCTTAACTTATTAGCAAATCTGCCTTGCCGTTAGGCTAGTTTGCGGGAGAGTTTAAATAATCATAAATTTGTGATGTGGAATCAGAATAAAAGATTCAAGACTAAAAATAACAAAATGATTAAAATTGAAAATTACATCAATGGTCAGTTAGTTTCTCCTTTAAGTGAGAACTATTTAGATAATTACAATCCTTCCACAGGAAAAATTTACGGTCAGATTCCTAATAGCGACGAAAATGATGTAGAAAAAGCCTATCAAGCCGCTGAAAATGCATTTCCTCTTTGGTCTAAATCTTCAACCGAATACAGAAGTAAAATCTTACAACGCATAGCCGATTTAATTTTTGAAAATTTAGAAGAGTTCGCCTTAGCCGAATCTAAGGACAATGGGAAGCCATTGAGTTTAGCCACCGCTGTTGATATTCCAAGAGCTTCATCAAATTTTAGTTTTTTTGCCAAAGCCATCACTCAGTTTTCAAGTGAATCGCATGAAAATTCTGCTATTAATACCATCAATTTTACTCTAAGACAGCCTTTAGGGGTTGTAGGTTGCATTTCGCCTTGGAATTTACCCTTGTATCTTTTTACTTGGAAAATAGCCCCTGCTCTAGCTTCGGGTAATTGCGTGGTTGCTAAACCTAGTGAAGTCACGCCTTACACCGCTTACTTATTGTCAAAAATCTGTATAGAAGCAGGATTACCCAAAGGCGTTTTAAATATTGTTCATGGATTGGGAGCTTCCTGTGGAAATGCCATTGTAAGTCATCCTAACATCAAAGCCATTTCATTTACTGGAGGGACAAAAACAGGTCAACACATTGCAAGAACCGCCGCTCCTATGTTTAAAAAACTTTCATTAGAATTAGGAGGCAAAAACCCGAATATTATTTTTAGCGATTGTAATTATGACAAAATGCTACAAGTAAGTCTAAAATCTTCTTTTGCCAACCAAGGTCAGATTTGTCTTTGTGGTTCTAGAATATTTGTTGAAGCTTCTATTTACGATAAATTTAAAGCTGATTTTGTTGAGAAAGTAAGCGGGATGAAAGTAGGTAATCCCTTAGAAAAAAACACAGATTTAGGTGCTTTAGTTTCAAAAGAGCATTTAGAAAAAGTGGATGAATATGTACAAAAAGCCATTCAAGAAGGAGGCCAATTATTGTATGGTGGAAAACCTGTTCAAGTAAACGATTTTGAAGAAGGCTATTATTACCAACCCACAATCATTGAAGTGGATTCTAATCAATGCACACTTAATCAAGAAGAGGTTTTTGGTCCAGTAGTAAGTTTGATGAAGTTTTCTTCAGAAGAAGAAGTTATTGCATTAGCTAATGATACTAAATACGGACTTTCTGCTTCAGTTTGGACCAGTAATATAGATAGAAGTATGCGTATGAGTCAGCAATTAAAAACAGGAATTGTCTGGGTCAATACGTGGTTAAACAGAGACCTAAGAACTCCCTTTGGAGGCACTAAATCCAGTGGAGTTGGTCGCGAAGGTGGCTTAGAAGCACTTCGTTTTTTTACCGAACCTAAAAATGTTTGCATTCAATACAGCATTGAATAAATCAACCTAAAAAGCACAAAATGAGAAGAAAATTAAGAATAAACGGACACTCACATTTACTCCCCTATCCTCATCAAATACCCGATTTTATGAGAGAAAAAGAGATTTTTTGGGTAGATGAAGATAAAAAATTTATGCTTCAAAAGGGGTGGAAACGCCCAGTAACTGATTCTAGTTTTTTCTTAAACGAAAAGCTAGAATGGATGGATAAATACAACATTGACCACGCAGTTGTTCTTAATTTATCACAATTGTATGGAAACGGACTTCGTGTGGAGGAGATGAAAAAAGCGCTTCGGTTCCAAAATGATTTCAATGCTAAAGTACAACAAGATCATCCTACCAAATTTTCGTGTGGTTTTGTTGTTCACCCTGGATTTGTGCGTGGTGCTTTATGGGAAATTGAACGCTGTGTAGAAGATTTAGGCATGCGCTTGCTTTGTTTACCTACGCATTATATGGATAGCATTGGTACCTGGCGTTGTATTTTTGATGAGGAAAACGAACCCATTTTTGAAATGGCTAGCAAGTACAATTTAGCCGTTGAAGTTCATCCTTATGATGGTGAAAAATTCATTAAACTTGAAAATACCGCTTGGCGATTTCACTTAATCTGGATGCTTGCTCAATGTGCAGATGCCTATCATTTTTTAACCCTAAATGGTTATCCAGACAAATATCCAAACATGCGCGTTTGTTTTGCTCATGGTGGACAATTAGCTCAAATTAACTTAGGAAGAAGAATACAAGGATTTGATGGAAGACCCGATTTATTTGAAGGTAAATCTCATCCTAGAAAATCGGTAGGACATAAAAACATTTTCTTTGATACCTTGGTACATGATACACGCTCTTTGAGGTTATTGTTAGACAACCAAAGCTCCAAACAAATCATTACCGGCTTAGATGATCCTTACCCATTAGGAGAAATGGAAAGCGAATCTCAATCTTCTTATCCAGGAAAAATATTAGATTTGGCGGTTAATGAAAAAATCATCACCAATAAAGAGCAAGACCAAATGTGGGATGATAATGTATTGCAATGGTTGTTTGGTGAGGATGAAAAAGCAAAAGAAAATTTAGTCAAAAAAATACTTTCTTAATGGATTTTTTACCTGATGAAATAGACCAGTATGTGGAGCAACATACGCAAGCAGAACCCAAGATTTTACAAGAATTAAATCGTGAAACTTGGCAAAAAGTACTTCAACCAAGAATGTTGAGTGGACATTTTCAAGGGCGTGTTTTAAGTATGCTCACAAAGCTTATTCAGCCAAATATAATTTTAGAAATTGGTACTTACACGGGTTATTCAGCTTTGTGTATGGCGGAAGGTTTAGCTAGTAATGGAAAAATAATTACCATTGATAGAAATGAAGAATTGGAAGAAATTCAGCAAAAATACTTTCAAAAATCAGGGTTTCAAGATCAAATCATACAACATTACGGAAATGCCCTAGAGGTTATTCCTCAACTCAATGAAAAATTTGATTTAGTGTTTATTGATGCCGATAAAAGCAATTATGCAAATTATTTTGATTTAGTAATTGAAAAAATGAATCCCGGTGGTGTAATTTTATCAGACAACGTACTTTGGAGTGGGAAAGTAACTCAAAAACCTGATGAAAAAGATGTGGACACCAAAGCGCTGATTCAATACAACAAAAAAATTAATGAAGACCCACGTGTAGAAAGTGTACTTTTGCCCATCCGTGATGGATTAACAATAACTCGAGTAAAATAAATTAAAGAATAAAACAACTTATGGACGATACCTTAATGCAGATTTTAGGCTATTTTGCTTATTTAATTCCAGGTGTAATTGTAGGAGTAATCAGCTACTATTTTTTTAAAAGTCATACAGAGCACTTGCAACGCATGCAACATTACGAAATTCAAAGTAAGATTAAAAAAGAAAGTGTTCCTCAGCGATTACAAGCTTACGAACGTTTGGTTTTGTTTTTAGAGCGAATTGCCCCAGGAAGTTTAATTCCAAGGGTAAAGCCTTATAATGAGGACAAAAACGACTATGAAAATTTACTCATACAAACCATTGAACAAGAATTTGAGCACAACTTAACCCAACAAATTTTTGTTTCAGATGCCTGCTGGCGTGCAGTAAAAGCTTCTAAAAATGCAACCATCAGCATTATTAGAAATATTGCCATGAAAGAAAGCATTAAAGATGCTCACAAACTAAGAGAAGAAATTTTATCTGAATTATTAGACAAAGAAGTGCCAAGCCAAACTGGAATAGCCTTTTTAAAAAATGGAGTTAAGCAAATTCTTCAATAATTCAAAGGAGTATGGAAATAGCCATTATTGCTCATGATGCTAAGAAAAATGCAATCATTGAATTCCTCAATGAAAATCAAGCTTTTTTTAAGCACAAGAAAGTACAATTAATTGCAACAGGCACTACAGGAAGCAAAATTAAATCGGCTGGCTACCAAGTAGAAGCATTGCTTTCTGGACCTTTAGGAGGAGACGCGCAAATTGCATCTCGCGTAGCAGAAGGAAACTGTAAACTCGTCATATTTTTTAGAGATCCACTAGAAAAACACCCCCACGAACCCGACGTTTTGATGCTTTTACGCTTGTGTGATGTGCATAACGTACCCTTAGCCACCAATAAGGCAACAGCAAGTTTATTAATCAAATCCTTTATTGAAGAAAATTAAATTTGGAAAGTTAAAAGGCAAGAGCATGCTTTACGCTACAAATCTTCCTTCATGGATTTTCCTCTTCAATCAGGGCTAAAACTCCATGTTTCATTTGAATTATTCAGAAAATAAAATCACCCAAATTGCTGTATATTCGTTATTGTTTTATTAAAGAAAATCAAGTCGTTTAATTTCTATAAGCATGACCAATCATTTTTAGTATCTTTGTAAAAAATTTTGTTATGGCAACGGCTACATTAAGTCCTGAAGTAAAAACAAAAAACCCCGAAACCAGAAAAGGGAAACCTAAATGGTTGCGGGTGAAATTACCTACAGGCGAAAAATATAGAAACCTTAGAAAATTAGTAGATAAATACGATTTACATACTATATGTACCTCGGGTAGTTGTCCCAATATGGGCGAATGCTGGGGAGAAGGAACGGCTACATTTATGATTCTTGGTAATGTTTGTACTCGCTCTTGTGGTTTTTGTGGCGTAAAAACCGGAAGACCTGAAACTGTGGAATGGGATGAGCCTGAAAAAGTGGCGCGCTCAATCAAAATCATGGGCATTAAACATGCGGTGGTCACATCAGTAGACCGTGACGACTTAAAAGATATGGGTTCTATTATTTGGGCTGAAACAGTAAAAGCCATTAGAAGAATGAATCCTAATACTACTTTAGAAACTTTAATCCCCGATTTTCAAGGGATTGAAAAACACATCGATCGTATTGTAGAAGTTTCTCCAGAAGTGGTTTCTCATAATATGGAAACCGTAAGAAGATTAACCCGCGAAGTGCGAATTCAAGCTAAATACGATAGAAGCTTAGGCGTTCTTGATTACTTAAAAAAACAAGGCATCAACAGAACAAAATCTGGAATCATGCTAGGTTTAGGTGAAAGGGAAGAAGAAGTGATTCAAACCCTAAAAGATTTACGCTCTGTTGATTGTGATGTGGTTACTATTGGCCAGTATTTGCAACCTAGTAAAACACATTTACCAGTGAAAGAATTTATCACTCCAGATCAATTCAAACGTTATGAAGAAGTTGGTTTAGAACTTGGATTTAGACATGTAGAAAGTTCTGCCTTAGTGCGTTCTTCTTACAAAGCTCAAAAACACATCAATTAATTGTTTTTACGCCTTCATTAAATGAATAAAAAAATAAGAATTGGAATAAATGGCTTTGGTCGCATTGGCCGAAGCCTTTTTCGTTTAGCCTACATGCATCCACAAATTGAAGTGGTAGCCATTAATGATTTAGCCGATGCAACTACATTGGCCCACCTAGTAAAATACGATTCCATTCATGGTGGTTTTGGAAAACAAGTTAGCCCTAAAAAAAATGGAATTGAAATTGAAAACAGGTTCTTTCCATTGCTTAATCAACCTCAAGTTAAAGATATAGCCTGGCAAGAATTTGAAGTTGACGTTGTTATTGAGTGTACCGGAAAATTTAAAACGAAGAACAGCATTCAAGAGCACTTAAAACACGGTGTAAAACGCGTAATTTTAAGCGTTCCTCCTGAAGATGATGAGGTAAAAATGATTGTTCTAGGTGTCAATGATCATTTGCTCAATGCAACTGATGTTTTTATTTCTAACGCCAGCTGTACCACTAACAATGCGGCACCCATGCTTCAATTGATTCATCAGAACTTTCAAGTGGAACAAGCCTATATCTCTACCATTCATTCGTATACTTCAGATCAAAGTTTACATGACCAACCTCATCGCGATTTACGAAGAGCAAGGGCAGCAGGGCAATCTATTGTTCCAACCACCACAGGTGCGGCAAAAGCACTCACCAAAATTTTTCCAGATTTAAGTCAAGTAATTGGTGGCTGTGGAATTCGCGTTCCCGTTCCTAATGGTTCTTTGACTGATATGACCTTGAATGTAAAAAAATCAACTTCTATTGAAGAAGTGAATCAACTGTTTCAAAAAGCCTCAAAAGAAAGATACAAAGGCATCATTGAATATACCGAAGACCCTATTGTTTCAATAGACATCATCGGTAATTCGCATTCCTGCATTTTTGATGCTCAAATGACTTCAGTTATTGATGGTAACCTCATCAAATTAATCGGCTGGTACGATAATGAACGGGGTTATAGTAGCCGATTAATTGATTTGATTTTAAGGAGTCTTAGGTAAATTTACTTCCCAAAGCGCTCAAAAGCTTCCTTCTCTAAAGCCTCTCTATGATTGGGATGAGCAATAGATATCAAAGCTTTAGCTCGTTGCCTTAAATTTTTACCATACAAATTCACTACTCCTTGCTCGGTTGCTATGTAATGCACGTGAGCTCGAGTTGTAGTTACTCCAGCTCCCTGATTTAAAAAGGGTGTAATTTTTGAAACTCCTTTATTTGTAATGGAAGGCATGGCTATAATTGCTTTTCCACCTTCAGAAAGTGAAGCCCCTCGAATAAAATCCATCTGTCCACCTACTCCAGAATATTGCAATCTTCCAATTGTATCCGCACAAACTTGACCCGTTAAATCAATTTCAATAGCTGAATTAATAGCTGTAACTTTTGGGTTTCTTCTAATAATTGCCGTGTCATTGGTATAAGCCGCTTCCTTAAAATGAACCATAGGATTATCATCAATAAAGTCGTATAATTTTACAGAACCCATAGCAAAGCAAGTTACTATCTTACCGTTTTTCACCACTTTATTTTCTCCTGTAATGATGCCTTTTTCAACCAGCGGAAGAATTCCATCCGAAAACATTTCCGTGTGAATTCCTAAACCTTGATGATGATGCAAGTTGTTTAAAACTGCATTAGGAATGGCGCCAATACCCATTTGTAGAGTAGCCCCATCTTCAACTAATTCGGCTACATGAGCTCCTATTTGTTGTTCAATTTCATTAGGAGTTAAGGCTTGATGACTGTGAATTGGGGTTTCATGTTGAACTCCAAAATCAATTTCACTAATATGAATATTCCCATCTCCATGGGACCGTGGCACTTTAGGGTTGATCTGTGCAACCACAGTTTTAGCAACTTTCACCGCAGTTAAAGTCACATCAATAGAAGTTCCTAACGAACAAAAACCATGCTTATCAGGTGGTGAAACTTGAATAAAAGCCACATCTAATGGCAAAATTCCACGCTTAAAAAGCAAATGAATTTCACTTAAAAAAATAGGAATATAATCACCATATCTTGAATTTACAGCTTTTCTCACATTGCCTCCAACAAAACATGAATTGGTTTTGAAAGATTCACAATATGGACTTTCAGCGTATTTCGCTTCGCCTTCAGTGTGCATTTGTACAATTTCAACATCTTTAAAATCTTTATAATGCAAACACAATTCGTTAATTAAATATTTAGGCGTCATGGCCGCCCCTTGAAAGAAAATTCGATTTCCTGATTGTACCTGTTTAATTGCTTCTTCTACTGAAACGTAATTCATGCTAAAGTCGGTTTTAAAATGAAATATCAAAATTAAGGCTTTCATGAAAACTTAAAGCTGACTTTAATCATTTTAACCCCTATTCTCCACATTCAAAAATCACTGGCAACAAGTTTTATCGAATAGTTAATTTTATACGGTGTTTATGATGATCTTTTTTTAGTTGTATAAGTGCAGGTGATTTTTCAAACTTCACTTTTTCGCCATCAATTACGCCTTCAAGTAAACCTGATTCTATTTGATTGGGATTATCAATTTGAATGTGATAAGTAGTTTTATTATCATCTAACCTCAAATCTAAGCTAAAAGTTTTCCATTCTTTTGAAATAGCTGGATTAAGCAAAATGGAATCAGCATTGAGTTGTAATCCTAAAACAGACTCTATCGCCACTCTATACATCCATCCGGCAGAACCTGTATACCAAGTCCAACCACCTTGCCCTTTAAGTAAGTCTTCTCCATAAACATCTGCTGCTACAACATAAGGTTCTACTTTGTATTTGTTTGCTGAAGTAAAGTCTTTTGCATGGTTAATTGGGTTAATCATGTTTAGGTAATGAACAGCTTTTTCACCCATTCCCATTTCTGCAAAAGCCTTTATTGACCAAAGCGCAGCGTGTGTATATTGACCGCCATTCTCTCGAACACCTGGAATATAACCTTTAATATATCCTGGATCTTTTTCAGTTTTATCAAAAGGAGGGGTTAGTAGGCGAATAAACTTATCTTTTTCAGCCACCAAATGTTTTTCAACAGCGCTTAAAGCTTGCATTCCTCTTTCCTTAGAAGCCACTCCAGAAATGATTGACCAGGCTTGAGAAATAGCATCAATTTTACATTCTTCATTAATTGAAGAACCCAAAGGTGTGCCGTCGTCATAAAAAGCTCTCAAATACCATTGACCATCCCAACCTGAAGTATTCAGCTTTTGTTTTAGTTTTTTAGCTACCAACAAATATCGTTCTGCACGGCTTGCATCTTTCATGATGTAACAGATAGCTGAAAAGCTAGTTAGAACAGAATAAATAAAAAAACCAAGCCAAACACTTTCTCCCTTACCGTCTTCACCTACTCGATTCATTCCATCGTTCCAATCACCTCCACCTATTAGTGGCAAGCCATGAACACCAAATTTTAATGAAATATCAATAGCTTTGCAACAATGTTCATAAAGTGTGCCTTGTTCTTGTATAATATTTGGATGCAAATAAGCTTCATGTTCTCTAGCATGAAGTGGTCGAGTAGTTATATAATTCAACTTTTCGTGTAAAATTGTTTCATCTCCTGTAGATTTGAGATAAAAATCAAGTACGTAAGGTAACCAAAGACGGTCATCAGTTATTTTTGATCGAATGCCTCTACCTGTAGGTGGATGCCACCAATGTAAAACATCTCCCTCTAAAAATTGCTGCTTTGCATGAAGCAATATTTGATTCCTACAAATCTTCGCATCCAAATATAATGCGGCTGTAGCATCTTGTAATTGATCCCGAAAACCAAAAGCTCCTCCTGATTGATAAAACCCTGTTCTTGCCCACATTCTACAAGATAAATTTTGATACATTAACCAACCATTAAGCATGATATTAAGAGATTCATCGGGGGTAGAGATTTGAATTTTAGATAGGCTTTTTCTCCAAAAATCGTAAACTCTTTCAAGCTCTAAATCGGTTTGAGTTAGGTCTGAATATTTTTGAACAAGCACCTCTGTTTCTTTTTGATTTTTACACTCTCCTTCCAAAAAAACTAGCGTAATACTTTGATTAGGCATGAGTTTAAAAGTAGTCTGTAAAACAGCACATTGATCTCCTCCCGTATTTATTTTGTTGTCAAGATCCTTTACTGTAGCAATTGCTAATGGTGTTTTCAACGAACGATTTCTACCTATAAAAGCTTCACGATCTGTTGAAAATTGAAAACTTGCGTTCTCCATGGTATTGATTACTGAGCAGAACACAGTTCGGCCCGCAAATTCATTATTGTAGGCATTTTTTGCAAACAAAGTTTTTCCGTCTTTTGCAATTTTTTGCTGAACAAATCTTGAAGAAACATTCTTATCTACACCTAAAACTCTATCTAAGTAACGAAATACTGAAAGGTTTTTAGATTCTACACTCATATTCTTCAATGTGAGTTTTGATATTTTTACAGCTTCATCTAGGGGCACAAACTGCGTTAGCTTATGCTCTATTTCATTAGAATTATGATAAAAAGAAGACCATCCAAAACCATGAATAACTTCATAAAAAGGCGCACTTTTAACTGGTCCAGGGCATGGCGACCAATATTTTTTATTTTGCTCGTCCCGAATATAAAAAGCTTCTGAATGTTCATCCACAATGGGATCATTAGACCATGAAGTTAGTTTGTTCTCACGGCTATTTTCACTCCATGTATATCCTGCACCACGCTCAGAAACACTAAATCCAAATTTTTCGTTGGCAATTATGTTGATCCAAGGCGCAGGTGGGAAAACTGAGAAACCGGTTGTTTGGTCTCTTTTTAACAAAATATGATACTCCCTCCCATTTTTAGAAAAACCTCCATAAGTATTAAAAAACAAAAGTTCTTCACTCTTTTCATTCATTATCTGATCAACATCAACTCCTTTTTCATCAAGCGGAGAATAAAGATCTTCTTCCTCACCTTTGGCCCACGAACTAGTTTCAATAGGTTGAGTAAAAACGGTTAAGTCGGGCAACTTCATGTTGAACACTGCATGAGCTACACTATATAGAAGCGCTTCGTCATCATGTTGTATTTTATCAGATTGAAAAAGAAAAACTCCTGCTCTTTTATGAATTAAATTACGTTCTATGGTAAACTCAATAGCTACTTGAATAGCTTCTTGAATTTCATCAATATAACCTGGCGCATGTTCATTGATGATAACAAGCTCTGTAATTATTCCTCGTTTACTCCAAAACAAATGTGCTTTGAGTAATAACTTGACTTGTTTAAGCTGGCTAGTGTCGTTAATTCTAAATATAAGCAAAGGAAAATCTCCTGAAATCCCATAAGCCCATAAGTTCTTTTGCGTTTTATAATTCAATAACAAGTTATGCATGTCTGCTCTGTAGGTTTTGCTTGAGTAGAAAACATAAGATGCTAACTTGTGAAAAAAATGCGCTTGACCACTAGTTACACCCAGATGATTTAACTCTACAGAGCCATAAATTATGGCAAGGTCAAAAGCTCTATTTACTGCAAGTTGATTATCATACATGTCTGCAACACTTAGAGCTTCTTCCCTAGACCTAGCAAAACCTAAGCCAAAAGTAAGATGAACTTTTTCTCCTGGCTGAAGTGTGATTTGTTTTCTAAAACTAACAATTGGATCTGAAACATTTCCTTGAAAACCCTTGTGCTTATTTCCTTTATCCATAGCTTTTGGGTAGTTTAAAGACCTTCCTCTTCCAATAAAGTTTGAGCGTTCAGTTTCAAAAGAAAGTGGTGCCGCTTCACTTTCTTGATCCTCACATGCAAAAGTGTGAATTAACCAAATTGGACTTTCCTCTTTACTTCGGGGTCTCCGCTTAGCAATTAAGGAATGATGATTTTTTAAATACGCTGTTTCTACAAATAATTTAGAAAATGCTGGATGCGCATTGTGATGAACAAACTGGTTCAACACAACTTCTGCATAACTAGTTACTTCTAATGTTCTAATTCTGTTGGAATAATTTGTAAAAGTGAGTTTTCTCAACTCAATTTCATGGTCTGGAGATACACAAATTTGTGTTGTTGTTTCAATCCAATCATCTACCCTAGAGCAGACTACTTTTCCATTATGAAACCAAGTATCATAACGGTCTGGCTGTTTTCTAACAGGTTGATGCATAGCAGACCAAAAATTTTCTGTATCTAAGTCTTTAATATAAAAAAACAAGCCTAAAGGATCAATGGTAGCATCAGGCTTCCACCCGTTTAACACAATTCCATTTGAATTAGAAAACCCAGTTCCTGCATGAGTAATCATTGTAGAAAAATGACCATTAGATAAGGTGTGTAATCTTGGAGGACTGGCATCAAGCTCCCGAATACCTGCATGCAAAGCTATATGCTGAGTCAATGATTTTTCGCTAGGTTCAAGCTCTGCATCAATAGGGTGAGGTTCTTTAATTGGTGCTCCTCTTGGAATACGTTCCTGCAGTAATAGTTCACAACTTTGTATGCTTAAGTCAGCATGAAAATTCTTTTGAATTGCCCCAGCATTCAAAAAGTTATCCAAAGCAATCAAACTCATACCATGGTGGTGAACCATATAGGTTTTTACTAACTTAAATGGAACCTGAGTGCTGAAATGTGAAGGTGTAAAATCAATAGCATCATAAAAACCCAACACGCCTAAACCACCAATTTTTTCAATTGATTTAAGGTTTTGAATGGATTTTTTTGGCGCCACCATTAGCGCAAGAATAGAAGCGTAAGGTGCCACTACATATTCATCTGCTAAACCTCTTTTCAAACCAAGACCAGGGGCGCCAAATGTTCTGTATTGATAATGTAAATCAATGTTTAAAAAGTAATAAGCACTCTCAGAAAAACCCCAAGGAAGCCCTCTGCGATCTCCATATTTTTTTTGCCAATGAACCACATTTTGATAGGTATGCTCCATTAGGGTTGATGGATAGGTTTTGAGAAAAAGCAAAGGCATCAAATACTCAAACATGGTACCTCCCCAAGAAAGCAAAATCTCATCCTGATTGATGCTGGTTAATCTCCTACTTAATCTAAACCAGTGTTCTACAGGCACATCTCCTTTAGAAATTGCTACATAAGAGGCTATTCGGGCTTCACTGGCCAATAAGTCGTAAGTGCTTTTATCATACTGAGCAGTATCTAAGTTAAAACCAATAGTAAACAGACCACGTTTTTCAAGATAAAGAAAAGAAAAGTTCATTTCTTTGATTAAATTTTCAGACCACAAAAGAATATCTTCAGCTTGTGATTGCCACTTTTTAATTAACAAATTGCACTGTTGTTCATTTGCTTGATTAGTGAACAAATTAATTAATTCGTTAGGAGAATATTCAGAAATACTCTCCCCTTCTGGAAGCTGAAGACCTTTATATTCATTGATGTTATGCTCAATAAATCTTAAAGGACTATCTAACCAAAAAAGCAGATTTTCTATGGTTCGTGTATCCAATTGACTCCCCAGAGGCAATAAACTAACTCCACTTAAACCCACCGCATCTTTCTTGAGCTCTTTGATTAGTTCAAGGTTTACCAAAAAGGCTTCATTTTTTTCTAAATCAATCTTATTCAGCATTAAATTTGAGAAATAAAGAATCTGATCAAACGGGAAACCTTTTGTGGTTTCATCATTTTTGTAATCCTTGAAAATTTCCTGAATAGTATGTAAGGTGTCCTGCAAACCAGAAATAAAATTTTTATTGATTCCTCTACGGCTCATTACCTGTTTAATACCTTCTTTCACAACAATTAAGCTTCCTGCTAAATTCCCTGAGTCTACAGTTGAAATATATCTTGGGTTTAAAACTTCTCCAAGCTTTGTTTCATACCAATTAAAAAGATGACCTTGATACTTTTCAAGCTCCATAATAGCCTCTAGCGATTTGTATTGCCGCTCTAACAAACTACCTAAGGTGATATAGCCCATATTATAAGCGGTTTGATTTGAAACTAGTGCCAAGCCTATATTGGTAGGTGATGTTCTTTCTGTAATGGCTAGTGGCGGATCTTCTTGGTAATTATCCGGGGGTAACCAATGCTGCTCTTCATTGACAAATCTTTCAAAATAAAACCAAGTTCTTCTTGCATACAAACGCAACCTTAAACGTTCCTGATTTGAAATATTTACTAGGCGTTGTTTGATTGTTTGACTAATCAGCCAAACAAATAATGGAGAACCTGTCCATGCAATAAAAAATGGAGCTACAATCCATAGGTAACTTGGAGCTTTTAAAATAGCAAATACAAAAAAACTGACTCCTAAAAGTACTGGAAGAATCATAATTCGTAAATAAGCAATAAAAGAATTATGACTAATATGTTCTAAATGCGAAGCAGTTGTCCATTCAAGCAATCTTTTTTTTGAAATTAGTAAACGATATAAAGTTCTGCAAACAGCATCAAATTGAACAAATGCTTGATGAGGTAAAATAATGATTGTTGAAATAGCCTGAATAGCGTTCATCTTAAAGTTTTCCCTAACCTTATCAATATGTAATTTCCATCTCACTCTTGCTGGCCTGTTTAGTAAATCACTTGACATACTGACATAGGTAGGAAATGCTAATATCCCAAAAACACCAATCATCCAAACCCAGCCAGAACCTGGTAACCAAAATAATCCTGCAATAAGAAAAATAAGTAAAAAAAGAAAGTTCAATGATCTACGTAGATTATCAAATATTTTCCATTTAGACAAAAGATTAAGTGGGTTATTGGTTTTTCCATTGGGCCCTGGTGCTTTTGGTAATAACCAAGATGCAATTTGCCAATCGCCTCTTGTCCAACGGTGATTTCTCTTGGTATAATTAGCATAAGTGCTTGGATAATCATCAAACAATTCAATATCAGTGGCAAGTCCAGTTCTCACATAAGCACTTTCTATAAGATCATGAGAAAGTATTCTGTTTTCTGGTAACCTGTGATGAAGTACCGCATGAAAAACCCGTACATCATAAATCCCTTTACCTGTAAAAATAGCCTCTCCTGTTAGATCTTGATAAATATCAGAGACCGCTGCAGAATAAGGATCAATACCCACATTTCCTGAAAAAATTTTTGCAAACCATGTTTTATTTGCAGATTCAGGAGAAAACGAAATACGTGGCTGAATAATAGAATACCCATTTGTGATTCTTTCTTTAGATAAATCATAAAAAGCTCTGTTTAGTGGGTGAGCTATGGTACTAATTAATTTTTTTGCACTGCCGGGTGGTAGCTTAGTGTCTGCATCTAGGGTAATGACAAATTGCACTGGCGTAGTCTTTATTGAATTTAAAAAATTACCAGCCAACCAACAATAAGAAGACACTGAGTTTGGGTTGCAAATTAAATTATTCAACTCTTCTAACTTACCCCTTTTTCGTTCCCATCCCATCCAGGTATTTTCTGATGGATTCCATAAACGCTCACGATGGAGCATAAAAAAACGATCACCATAACAAGAGGGGTATTTAGTATTGAGTTGATTAATGGCTTTTTCTGCTGTTTTGAGGATAACTTCATCAACTTTTATGTGCTTTTTATTCGCATCGGTAAAATCAGATAATAAAGCAAACTGAAGACTATCCTCTGAATTTGCTAAATAGTGAATTTCCATAGCATCAATTTGACGCAGCGCATCCTTTGAAGTGGTGAAAATAGTAGGTACAACAACAAGGGTTCTAGAATTCTGAGGAATTTTCTCCTTATAATTCATTTTTGGAAGAATTCTTGGTGGCAAAAAAAAGGAAAAAAAACGATGAATTGTTGTGATAGATAAATCAAGTGCTGGAAAAAAAGCGATCAACATAACAGCAATTATCCATGGTAAAGTATAACTAAATACCCCTGTGGCTAAACATAAAACCCCTAAAAGACTAAGCGTAAATAGTGAAATAAGCAGCAAGTAAAGAGGGAAATAAGTTTCTAAGGCTCGGTGAATTCGTTCTCTAAAAGGAATATTATACCTTATTTTATCAATAAGTTCATTATAGCCTTCAGCAACAAGATAATACCCAACATGTTGTTTAATGCTATTTTTATCTTTATTATCACTTTGCGCCTTTGCTAATTCCAATGCAAAGTTGCCCACCTCTGTTTCTGTATATATAGAATACCTACTCAACCGCTCAACGGTTCTTCTGTAACTGTCTCTAGTCTGAAAATCCATTTCAGTATAGTGACCTGAAGGATCTTGTTTAAGCAAGCTTTCTATAACCGAAGACTCTTCTACAAAGTCAGACCAATCTGTTGCAGCAATTTCCCTAAGCGAAATCACTGCATTTTGAATATTTACTTGAAGCCTAGATTGTTTTTGTGCCTCTTGCCGTAAAGCATCTTCAAGCGTTATTTCATATTGATTGATATGGTAATTAAACCAACGCTTTTGCTCCTCCATTAACAATCCTGAAACTTGAAGCTGATTATACAATTCTACTAAATACTTTAGCCTTGAAGGATGAGAATGAATTTTAGTCCAACCCGAGATGGCATGGGAGAAAGCACCAGGCTCTTGCAAATCTTCCTTTTCTATTTCTGATACAAATTTTTTGACTTCACTTTTAACGCTTAGGTGATTTAATATTCGCGTAGCTTTTTTTGCAAGTATTTGAATGAGAAACAACCGAATCATGATTGGTAAAGCCCAAAGCTCACCAAGTTGAAGTGACTCTTCCTTTTGATAACAATGAATGTATTTTAATAAAACATCATTAGTAATTACATTATCAGTATGTGTGAGTAGATGAAGAACAATCTCATAAACTCTCGGATAACCCTTCAACTCTCCTAAAGACAACACAGGTATTTTTTTTTGATAAGCTTTTGGAAAATCAATGCCTATTTGTACTATCTGCTCTTGAATGATGTAAAAATTATCCATTAACCATTCTGATGCAGGAGAAATCTCTTGATCGGTTTTAATAAGTTTTGAAAGTGTCCTGTAGGTGGCTGTGAGTGTTGCTTTAGATTCCTCTAATATGGGCTGAATAGGTCTTATCTTGTTTAAAATACGAGAACCCTTTTGAATTTTGGCTAAACTCAAAGCACTCTCTTTCAGAAAGTTCATGTTATAAGATACAGTTAATTGTTCTTTCATCTTTATTGCTTTATTTGATAAAGGACATCCCTGTACCTTCACTTTTGATTAACCATTAACCTAAAAATTTCATTGTACTAATTCAAAAAATGAAAAATATGGATTAGAAACCTCTGGTCAACACTCCTTAAAATTAACCGCATAATTAGTTGCTCATAAAATGAGCCTGCAAATACTTTGAATTATAATTTGCCAAGTAACAGTGCACTTTTCTACATCTTAAAAATAACACATAATATTGATTTTCAAACATTTATTTAGTTAATCTTTTTTTTAGTTAAAGGACTATTTATAAGTCTATTAGTAAAATTTACTCAGATTATTTAACTTCGTTTTTGATAGTAATTGGTTGTCTCACATATCAATTAACAGAAAACAAAAGTTTCTGAAAATTCTAAAAGATAAGCTTAGAATTATTGCTCAGTTGTATTAACTAGAATATATTTATCTGATTATTAAATAATTAAAGAATTAAATCAAATGGACAAAATTTCTTCATTATTTTTAAGAGAAGACCTCAAAGAAAAAATTGGAAAAGTAGTTGTTTACTTAGCTATTGTTTTGTTTTTAGTTCATTTAGGATTAATTGCTGTAGTTGACTTTAACCTCATCGATTCAACTAAATTTGAGCAACTCACCATCAATCCAATTTCCGCTCTCTACACTCCTTTTTCTGTTATTTTGATTTATGAAATTTATTTATTGGTGTTCTATTTACCCAAATCTATCACCAATTATATAGGTAAACAATATGAGATCATTACACTGATTTTAATTCGGAAAATCTTCTATGATTTGGCTCAATTGGAGTTTTCTGAAAATTGGTTTTCCATTAAAGGTGACCTGCAATTTACCGTTGACATTTTAGCAACATTGCTTTTATTTGTTGGTATTTTCTTTTTTTACAAACTTGACCAGAGCAACAAAAAAACTTCCAATTTTAGTGAAAAAACAAAAAAATATATTCAAATTAAAAAGTTTTAGAGGTGTTAACTTAGCTACTTATCTTTATTTGCTGATAACTAACATGTTGCAT
>JAIUMH010000053.1 GCA_022565635.1 Flavobacteriaceae bacterium
ATCAGGAACTAACAAATACAACCTTAACCTAATTCAATTTTTGTCGTGTACTTAGCTCTTTGATTTTAAACAAAAAGTAGATTACAAAATTGAGATCTTATCTGGTTTAACTGTTGCTTTTGCACTTGTGCCAGAAGCAATGGCCTTTGCAATGATTGCAGGTTTAAGTCCATTAACAGGCTTATATGCTGCCTTTGTTATGGCTTTTGTAACTTCCATTTTTGGTGGGCGCCCTGGAATGATTTCTGGTGCAACAGGAGCAATTGCCGTAGTTATTGTATCTCTAGCTAAAGATTTTGGCGTTGAATATGTCTTTGCTGCAGTAGTGCTTTCGGGGATTATTCAAATGCTAGCGGGTTTCTTAAAACTAGGAAAACTCATGCGTTTAGTTCCGCATCCTGTTATTTTTGGGTTTGTTAATGGATTGGCTATTATTATCTTTATGTCCCAACTAGATCAGTTTAAAGACCCTGATGGAAATTGGCTTACGGGAACTACTTTATTTATTTTACTTGGTTTAGTAATCACCACAATGCTAATTATTTGGTTACTCCCTAAATTAAGTAGAGCAGTACCCGCCTCGTTAGTGGCTATTTTATTTATCTTGGGACTTACTTATTTCTTAGGAATTGATACCAAAACTGTTGGTGATATTGCTTCAGTGAAAGGAGGCTTTCCACCGTTCCACATACCTGCAATCCCCATTAATTGGGAAACTTTTATGATTATCCTTCCCTATGCAGGAATCATGGCAGGAGTTGGTTTGATAGAAAGCTTACTTACCTTAAATATTGTTGATGAAATCACCAATATTTAAGGTAGCGGTAACAAAGAAGCTGTAGCTCAAGGAGCCGCTAATATACTATCAGGATTTTTCTCAGGAATGGGAGGTTGTGCTATGTTAGGTCAAAGTTTAATTAACGTTTCTAACGGAGCTAGAGCTAGGTTATCTGGAATTATCGCTTCACTTGCGCTACTTGCTTTCGTGATGTACGGTGCTCCTGTAATAGAATTGTTGCCTATGGTCGCACTTACTGGACTTATGATTATGGTAGCCATTGGTACATTTGAATGGGCTAGTATTAAAACTGTAAAACGAATGCCTAAATCTGATGTCTTAGTTATGGTTTTGGTTACTTTGATAACTGTTTTCCTTCATAACTTAGCCCTTGCCGTTCTTATTGGAGTAATTATAGCCGCATTGGTTTTTGCTTGGGATAACGCCATTAGAATTAGAGCTAGAAAATTAGTTGATGAAGATGGCATTAAAAATTATCAAATTTATGGTCCATTATTTTTTGGCTCAACTAGTGTGTTTTTGGATAAATTTGATGTAGATAATGATCCTGATGAAGTGATTATTGATTTTAAAGAAAGTCGCGTTGTGGATATGTCGGCCATTGAAGCGCTCAATAAAATCACTGAAAAATACCAAAATGCCGGTAAGAAAATTCACTTGAGATATTTGAGCGAAGATTGTAAACGATTACTGAAGAATGCAGAAGATATTATTGATGTTAACGTGATGGAAGACCCTACATACAAAGTGGTCATCGATCAATAAAAATTAGTTCTGTTCTAAAAATCACTTAAAATCTACTCCATTAATTTAAAATGGAATAATAGTACAAAAGCTAAAACTTGTGATTAACTATTTAAAAAAACATCGGTTTCTAATAGGATTCGGATTCTTGTTAACTTTTCTTTCAAGTTTTGGGCAAACTTTTGTCATATCACTATACTTACCAAGCATTCAAGAAGCTTTTAGTCTAAGTGATGGCGAATTTAGCTCAGTGTATTCTGGAGCAACTTTATTAAGCGCATTTACCATTACTTGGTTAGGTCGTTTTATAGATAAAGTTAGGCTAACCAAATTTACCAAAGCGGTCATGATTAGCTTAATTGTTTTTTTATTACTGCTTGCCTTCTCTTATCATATAGCTATTTTATTTATCGCCTTATATGGAATGCGGCTTTTTGGTCAGGGAATGCTGTCTCATACTTCCATCACAAGTATGGCTAGGTTTTTTGAAAGTGGTCGTGGAAAAGCCATCAGTTTTGCTTCATTAGGTCATTCTTTTGGAGAAGCTTTTTTGCCCATTGTATTGGTTGGAGCTATGTATTGGATTGGCTGGCGATACACCTTAGTGGCATCCGCTGGTTTTTTAGCCTTGTGTATTCCCTATGCCATCTATTTACTTAGGAAAAATTCTAATTTTACACAATTAAGAAAGTATATTCCTAAACCTTTTTCTAAGGAAGAAGAAAAAAACGCAAGTCCAATTAGTATTTTAAAAACTCCAGCTTTTTGGATGATTATGCCCAGTAGTTTAGCGGCCGCTGCCATTGGTACAGGCTTCCTGCTTTTCAAACTTAAACTAGGTATCGCCAAAGATTGGTCGCCTGCCTTTGTTGCCAGTGGTTTTACCGCTTATGCAGTGGGGAATGCTGTAAGCAATTTAGTAGCTGGATTTTTAGCCGATAAATTCTCAGGAAAAAACCTCTTCCCTATTTATTTAATCCCTGGAATATTAGGTATTTCTATGCTTTTAGTTTCTTCAGAAATGTGGGTGTACATAGCCTTAATTGGGGGAATTGGCATCACCAATGGCTTTGGTTCTACCGTTAAAAATGTAGCCTTAGCTGAAATTTATGGAGAACGAATCATTGGCTCGGTAAGAAGTTTATTCACTACGGTAATGGTGTTTTCTACAGCGCTTGGTCCTCTGCTATTTGGGTTTTTACTAGATTTTGGTTACAGTTTTGAGTATATTGCAGTAATTGCAATAATTATTTATTTCTTTTGTACACTAAATGCACTTCGCATGTTAAATTTTAAAATTTAGAAAATGTAAATATGTTTATTCGTATATTTGCGAACAAAATAAATGCATTGAAAGCAACACAAGAAATATTAACTGCCGAAATGGAACTGACTGCAAAGTTTGCCAAAGCTTTAGGTCACCCTATTCGAATTGCCATTCTTGACTTATTGAATTCGCAAGCTTGTTGTTTTCATGGAGACATGGCAGAAATTCTTCCCATTGCTAAATCCACCCTATCACAGCATTTAAAAGAGCTTAAAAAAGCAGGGCTTATTCAAGGAAACATTACCTCTCCTTCTGTAAAATACTGCATTAACAGAGAAAATTTTAATCTTGCTCAACATTTACTTTCCGAAGTTTTAAAGTAATAGCGGTTTTAAATTTATTTAAAATGCCAATGCTTATTTAAGAAAAAATATAGACAAGATCTTTAATGTTCTGTAGCTTCAAAAGGCATTCTGAGTTGGCCTTAATTCGCTTATGCAAAAATACTGTCTGAAGTTGGTAATTTCGGACTTGAAAAACTATGATTTTTATTCAAAATACAGTAAGTATAACTTGGTAGAATTTACACCTGAAAACTATCGAATTCAGCTTGCCTAAGTTCACTGGAAGCTTTAAGTTGCTGAAAATATACGAAACTATCATCCTGCCTGAATGGTATGGTGGGTTTTTGATATGCCCTGTTAACAAACCTTATTTTTCTGAGGTATTTGCATATTTCTCAAGGAATTTGTTATTTCTTTTTTTACTTTTTTTAATAAACTCCTTTATTCTTTTTTCCATTTTTGAATTTAAAGGTTGATTATCTACGATTAAGTCTATTCCTTTTGGTTCTTTTAAATGTCCCATAATTTTATTTTTTATAATATTTTTGGATTAATTTTAATGCTTCTTTTGGTTCGATTACCATTTGATTAGAATTTCCGACTCGTTTTGCACCTAGAAAATCTTCATAATGGGGAATCAAATTTGTTTTTGAGTTAAATGACACATATCCAAAGTCTCCTTTATTCCAAGATTCTTTACAAGCAAATGCAAATAAGTTTCCAGCAACTCCGTAATAAACTTTGTTTCTACCAATATTAAAATCTGCACTTTCAATAAGTGACACAAAAACGAAGCCATTATGATAGTTTAAACTAATCAGCCCTTGAATTACATCGTAATTTTCTTCAATGATTAATTTAAAGACTTTTCCTTCAGTTTCAAATTCTGCTTTCCAGTCAAAACTCCAATTATTTTCCAAATATTTTAAATCTGATTTTGTGACTTCTATAATTTGAGTATCAAAACTATCGCCAGTAATTCTATTCTCTATGGAATTGGTCAGTTTGTCGATTTCAATAGTTATCATTCTATCCTTCATATCGTAAAGATACGAAAATATTAATCTATGGAATAAATTTTCTTGGTTTGGTTATGATATTTGCCAACCTAAATAATAACCTGAACTCCGCTTCATAAGATTCCGTGTCGCACTACTGCTTGAACAGAATGACATTTTACTCTTGTTACTCTCATCCGTAAAATATTCCTTAGAAGTTTTATACACAATCTCCCTAAAAAGAAACAAAAACTGATATTAATCAATTGAACTTTAACTCCATTGAAAATTTAAGTTCGTAATTTTACGAATCACGAATCATTGTTCGTATATTTGCGAACAATAATTGTAAATATAATTTATATGAAATCGATTAAAATTTTAGGTACAGGTTGTCCCAAGTGTAAAACTTTATTCAATAATGTGAATGAAGCGGTTCAAAACAAGGGTATTGAAGCTCAAATTGAAAAAGTAGAAGACATTCAGGATATTATGAAATACAACGTATTATCCACACCTGTTTTAGTAATCGACGAAAAAGTTGTGCTGAAAGGAACGGCTTCAAATGCTTCAGAAATTGAAGGCTTACTTTAATATGAATCAACTGAGTTCACTTTTTATTTTAGTAGTTGTTTTTTGGAATTTTTCGCTTTGCGCACAAAATGAATTAGACGACTATATGCTAAATTTTGATTACGAAAGCAGGAAAGAAATGAAGTTGACTTCAGCAGAAATCACTCAACTTCTAGTTGATGGTGAAGCTATTTTAGTAGATATTCGCTTTGAAGAAGAACAACAAGCTTGGGGTATGCCTTTTGCATTAAAAATGCCCCTTCCTAGTTTACCAAATCAGTATACTCAATTGCCCAAAGATCAACTTATTGTTACAGCATGCCCACATAAAGACCGAGCCATTATTGCTATGTTGTTTTTAAAAAGCAAAGGCTATAATGCGGCTTATCTAAAACATGGTTTACTGGATTTAGCTACCTATTTAAGAGGCGACCAAGCCGCTGATTTTATTAAAAAATTAAACAACGAATAATTGCCTATGTTTGAATGGACACAAGCTTTTGCCGACTGGTTAATCTTTCAAGTTTTTGAATTAGCACCCGAATCTAACTTAGGACACGCGCTTAACTTTTTTGTGTACGATACCATTAAAATTCTAGTCCTCCTTTTTTTGATTATATTTTTAATGGGAATCATCAATATTTATTTTCCTATTGAGCGATTAAAAAATTATTTGCACAGGAAAAAACTGTATGGACTAGAATACCTCTTGGCTTCTACTTTTGGAGCTATTACTCCGTTTTGTTCTTGCTCATCTGTTCCTTTGTTTATTGGATTTGTACAAGGAGGAATTCCCCTAGGTGTCACTTTTTCATTTTTAATCACCTCTCCCCTAGTCAATGAAATTGCTATTGCCCTATTTTTAGGGATGTTTGGTTGGAAAGCCACTTTAATTTATGCGGGTTCTGGTATTTTACTCGGAACTTTTGGCGGTTGGTTGCTTGGTAAATTAAAACTGGAGCATTTACTTACTGATTGGGTGCAGAAGATTTTGGCCAATGCTGAAGCCAAAGAATCAGATTTTGAAGAATCAAAACAAACTTTTTTGCAACGTATTCCTGAAATTTCAAGAAATGCGTGGGATTTGGTCAAAGGTATTTTGCTTTACGTAATCATTGGAATTGGAATTGGAACCGCAATGCATGGTTATGTTCCTGAAAACTTTTTTGCTGAATACTTGGGGTCTGGAGCTTGGTGGACAGTTCCGCTGGCAGTGATTTTAGCAGTTCCTATGTATGCAAACGCCGCAGGTATTGTTCCTGTAATTCAGGTGTTTGTAGCAAAGGGAGTTCCTTTGGGTACAGCCATTGCTTTTATGATGGCTACCGTTGGACTTTCAATTCCTGAAGGAACTTTGTTGAAAAAAGTGATGATCTGGAAACTTATTGCTATATTTTTTGGCGTGGTGACCATGTTTATCATTTTTTCAGGATTTTTATTCAATATACTCTTATAAAAAACAACATGATGACTACACATTTTTTAAACCTTTGGAAGGAAGCCCGAAGTCGGTTTCAACAGCAAATGCAGAAAATCTCTGAAGAAGACTTGAAAAAAACCTTAGGAAAAAGCCCTAATTCATTAGGATTTTTAATTCGCCATATAGCAGAAGTAGAACAGCTTTTTGCCAAAAATGTATTTCAACTAAATGCTGTAAAAATCACAGCAAAAACAATTATTGAAAGAGAAGATACGGGGAAATGGATAAATTTACAAGAGCTCAAGGAAATCCATGAACAAGCCTTTGAAAAGCTTCAACAAGCAATAAAGCAACAAAGCAATGAAGATTGGAAGAAAGAAGTAACTACCAAAGAATTTGGCACTAAGACTTTATCTGAAGCTTTTGGCCGAGTGGTATCTCATACGGCCTATCACGCTGGTCAGATGGCCATTATTAATACATACGAAAAAATCAATTAATCACAAATAATTCAAACAATGAACAAAGTAAATTTACAATTCATCGCTTTAATTTTGGCATTTGCAAGTTTTAGTTGCCAAACAGAAAACAAAGAAAAACAGACAGAAAACGCTTCAGAAGAAGTAATTGAAGCTAATTTAACCTCCGAAAAAACGGAAGTTAAAACTACCGCTCTAGAAGAAGGAAACTTGGTGGTTATTCAGTTTCATTCAGAAAACAGATGTAAAACCTGTAATAAAATTGAAAAGCTATCTAAAGCCACTATTTCCGAATACGAAGGTGTTGATTTTCAATTAATCAATGTAGATGATCAGAAAAACGAAGCTATAGCAACAAAGTTTGAAGCCAGTGGTACAGCTCTGTTTCTTCACAATACAGCTACAGGTGAATTTAAAAATTTAACTGAATTTGCCTTTATGAATGCCAATAACGAGGAAAAATTTGAAAACCTCTTAAAAGAAGAAGTCGAAACATTTTAAACAACCCAAGCCTTATTAAGATTGAAGTATATGTTGCTTTTAAGCACATTTTCTAATTTCTCAAACAAAAAAGCATTGACTGCCCATGGACTGGATTAATGATTTTGCTCAAAATAGCGACATGCCACTATTAGCCGCGTTTGCCTTAGGTTTATTAACGGCCATAGCTCCCTGTCCATTGGCTACCAATATTACAGCAACCGCCTATATTGCTAAAAGTATTGAAAGTCAACAAAAAACACTATTAAGTGGCGTTTTATACACCTTAGGCAGAATTTTAACCTATACCTTAATTTGAGGTGTTATTTATTTTGGAGCAAGTAAGTTTGAAGTGGCTAAACTTCTCCAAGGGAATGGCGAAAAATTTATTGGTTTTGTGATGGTCTTTATTGGGCTAATTATGTTGAATGTCATCCAACTTAACTTTGGGGGTAGCAACACATTTAAAGACCAATTAACTGAACGCTTTAAAGACCGTGGGTTATTGGGCTCGTTTATTTTAGGAGCTCTATTTGCTTTAGCTTTTTGTCCGTATAGCGGAGCTTTGTTTTTTGTTATGCTCATACCAATGATGCTTTCTGCTTCAGCAGGACTAGGCTTACCCGTAGTTTTTGCTTTAGGAACAGGACTTCCCGTAATTTTACTTTCATTTGTCATAGCCTTCAGCATGCAAAAAATTGGTATTTATTTTAAGGCAATTACCAAATTTGAAAGCTTTATGCGCATTTTTGCCGGTGTAATTTTTGTTCTCACTGGTTTATATTACATCAATATATACTTCAAAATTATCGAATTTTAAACGAGTGAATTATGATTTTAATTAGAAGCATTTCCATACTATTTGCCACTTTTCTCCTGCTATCTTGTCAAGAAAAAACAAACAAGAAAACAGTGGATACTTCAAAGGCTCCCATGGTAAAGGTAATTGACACCGATTTCTCTAAAGGAAGCTTGAATTTTGAACAAGAACTTAGCTTAGAGGACATGAGCAAATTTCATGGTCATTTATGCGATGGTTTAATCGTTGGCTATTTAGGACTAAACGAAGCATTGAAAAAACTCTATCCCAATGGTGTTGTAGACCGAACCAATACCAGAATTGTGAGTAAATCTTCCCCTTGCTTAACTGATGTAGCCATTTATTTAACCGGAGGCAGGTACCAATACAATGGCTTTTATGTGGACAATGAAATAGAAGGTTTTTATCAAGTGCAACGTGTTGATAATAAGAAGGCTTATCAAGTTGACCTAAAGCAAGACGTTAAGCCAAAAGCCATTGATAGTTTGGGAAATTTAGCGATTCAACAGCAACTAAAACCCTGTGAAATCAAAAGTCTAAAAGAATTAGAAGATGATTTTAGTGTGTATTTATTAGAAAACCAACACCAAGATTTATTTCTCATTAAAGAAATTCAAGACTTTAAATGGCACCCCCGTTCAAAGAATAATTATCTTAAAACAGACGTCATCAATAAAGATTTAGGTACTTGTAAATAATTATAGCATTTAAATCCCTGTACGCTATGCGAATTTGAAACTTCGCATTTTGGTGATGGAAGTTCTTCCTCGTTCTGTTATGCGGTTTGCAGTAGGTTTATTCCCGATAATTCCTGTCCAATTTGGTGAATTCCGCTTAATATCTTCTCAGTTTGTTTCGGTGATGGCTTTTTCGTTCCGGAAACATATTGAGAAAGCAAAGTAGCGTTCATTCCGATTTTCTCAGCTAGGAATTTTGCATTTATTACTTTGTAATATTTGAAAAACTGCTTAAAATCTATTTCAAATCGAATATCATTCGGATTAACTTTTACAGTTTCTTCTTCAAAATAAAATTCGGTCGCTTCATACGCACTATTTATCAATTCAGGAATTGATTTTCCAGTCGTAAAAATCGGATAATCCACTGCATAAGCAGAAAAGCCAGTGTCGGTTTTCTCAACAGTCATTTTGATTTTTTTTCTTGCCATAATCTTATAATTTTATTCCAGCGTCTTTAAGAATTTTCTTTTCCAATCCTTTACCCATTCTTGACTCCCGTGATTCGGGAATATTATTATTCCTTTTTTCGTTTCGTGATGCATTTTCACGTGTGAACCTTTTTGAGAAACTGGATACCAACCATCTTTGGTCAAAATTTTATAAAGTTTGGAACACTTCATTCACTTTTCCTTTTCAAACACGTTACAAAGGTAAACTATTATTTACTTTATAGCAAGAACTTATATTTTGAAAAGTATTTTTTCAGCGTTTCGGACAGCATAATTAAGCTATGCGAAGTTTCAAACTTCGCATCCTATGAAACTATACTTTCTAAAACTAAATAGAAAAACTAAAATTAAATAAGTCCGAAGTTGCAAACTTCGGACAGCACCAGCCTTGAACGCTATGAGAAGTTTGCAACTTCCCTGAATGCTATGCGAAGTTTGTAACTTCGCATCCTATGAAACTATACTTTCTATAACTAAATAGAAAAGCTAAAATTAAGTGAGTCCGAAGTTGCAAACTTCGGACAGCACCAGTTTCCGACAGCATAAAACAGCGTAAAATTTAATTTGCATCAATATAATTCAGAACATTATTTTCAATACGTTGATGTATATGCGTTACATCTGCTTTTTCAAAAGTTTTTCCGGTAATTTTCTCATATAACTCAATATAACGCTGGGTGATTTCTTGAATAAATTCATCTGGTATAACGGGAATATCTTGACCTTCTTTTCCTTGAAAACCTTGCTCTATCAACCATTCCCTAACAAATTCTTTTGAAAGTTGACGTTGTTTTTCGCCTTTTTCTTGTAAATCATCATAGGTATCGGCATAAAAGTAACGCGAAGAATCTGGTGTGTGAATTTCATCAATAATTACAATTTCGCCGGAAACAGTTCTACCAAATTCATATTTTGTATCAACCAAAATCAACCCACGCTCTTTTGCCATTTGCGTACCTAAATCAAAAAGTTGATACGTATATTGCTCAAGAATTTCGTAATCATTAGCATCAACAATTCCATTGGCTAAAATAGCTTCTTTAGAAATATCTTCATCATGATCACCAACCGCCGCTTTGGTAGTTGGAGTAATAATGGGTTGTGGAAGTCGGTCGTTTTCCTTTAAACCTTCAGGCAAACGTACACCACAAATTTCTCTTTTTCCAGATGCATATTCGCGATAAGCATGTCCAGCTAAATAACCACGAATAACCATTTCTACAGGAAAAGTTTCACAAGTATGACCAATGCTAACATTAGGGTCGGGTTGAGCTATTAACCAATTAGGAACAACAGATTTAGTTGCTTCTAGCATATAACAGGAAAGCTGATTTAAAATTTGACCCTTAAACGGAATAGCTTGTGGTAAAATTACATCAAAAGCACTTAATCTATCAGTGGCTACCATGGCCATTTGATGGTTTTGTAAGCGGTAAACTTCTCTTACTTTGCCTTTATATACAGATTGTTGACCTGGAAAATTAAAATTAGTTGCTGCTATTGTTGACATTTTATTGATTTTCTAATTCTTTGTACGCATTAATTACTCGTTTTACCAATTTATGGCGAATCACATCTTTATCATCTAAATACAATGTTCCTACCCCTTTTACATTTTTGAGTACCAAAAGGGCTTCTTTTAGTCCAGAATTAATTCGCCTGGGTAAATCAATCTGGCCAGGATCACCTGTAATCATAAATTTAGCATGTTTCCCCATTCGGGTTAAAAACATTTTCATTTGTGCGGTTGAAGTATTTTGCGCTTCGTCTAAAATCACAAATGCATTATCTAGTGTTCTTCCACGCATAAATGCCATTGGTGCAATTTGTATAACCCCTTTTTCAATATAAGATTCTAATTTTTCATGCGGAATCATATCCCTTAAGGCATCGTACAAAGGTTGCATATAAGGGTCTAGTTTTTCTTTTAAATCACCCGGCAAAAAACCTAAGTTTTCACCCGCTTCAACAGCTGGGCGAGTTAAGATAATTCTTCTTACTTGCTTATTTTTTAAGGCTTGAACCGCTAGAGCTACACCAGTATAAGTCTTTCCTGTTCCAGCCGGTCCTACTGCAAAAACCATATCGTTTTTGCGCATGAGTTCAACCAATTTTTTTTGATTGGGAGTTTGGGGTTTAATTTGCCTACCTCCTACACCATGCACCAAGACATCTGAAGCAAAATCTGCTGTATGAGCATGTTCATTAGGATTGGCCGTAAGCAAGCGTTCAATACTCACTTCATCCAATTTATTATACTTAGCAAAATGCTCAACCAGCATAGTTATGCGCAGATCAAATTCTTCTAACTGATCCTCATCTCCAAAAGCTTTAATTTTATTACCTCTAGCCACTATTTTTAGTTGTGGAAAGTATTTTTTAATCAATTGAAGGTTGGAATTTTGAATTCCAAAGAAGTCGCTTGGACTAATTTCAGAAAGTTCTATAATAAGTTCGTTCAAAGGCGGTAATTTTATACATTATAATTAAATTCGCAGTACAAAAATAAACAAAATATTTCAGCTGAAGCTTGGTTTTAGTTGAAGAAAAAATGAAAGATTTATGAACCAATTATAAATTTATCTGGCTCAATAACAGAACCTATATAAATGTAAATAAGTTTACACCTAACTTATTTATAATCAAAGCAAGCCAGTAAAATAATTGAATGCAAACAGAAGAGATGCCCATACTAACATTAACCACAGATTTTGGAACTAAAGACCATTCAGTAGCCGCTGTAAAAGGAGCTATTTATACTGAATTAGGCAAGGCTTCTATTGTTGACATAAGTCATGAAATTCCGCCATTTCATATAACGGAAGCCGCTTACATACTTAAAAATGCCTACCATAATTTCCCAAAAGGAAGCATTCATATAATAGGGATTGATTCAGAATTAACTCCAGAAAACAAACATTTAGCCCTCTATTTAGATGGCCATTATTTTATTTGTGCCAATAATGGTATAATGTCTTTAATTGCCAAAGAAATTCAACCAGAAAAAATTGTTGAAATCAACATTCATAATTCTATTGAAACCAATTTTACGGTTTTAGATGTTTTTGTTCGTGTTGCCGCTCATATTTTTAGAGGTGGAACGCTAGAAGTTATTGGTAAACCCATTCAAAAAATCAAGCAACTAAAAAATATTGAGCCTGTAGTTATGGAACAAAAAAACCAGCTAATTGGTCATGTTTTGTATATTGATAATTTTGGAAATGTAGTAACCAATGTAACCAAAAAGTTTTTACAGCAGGTTGCCAAAGGTAGAACTATTGAAATCAAAGCAAGGGGAATTACTTTTAATCGAGTTTATGAAAGTTATAGCGATGCCATCAATTTTAACGAACCCAAAGAAAAACGCGTTGAAGACGGCAAGAAAATAGCCTTATTTAATGCTTCGGGATATTTAGAATTGGCCATTTACAGAAGCAATTTAACCACCGTTGGAGGGGCTTCAAGTCTATTTGGTTTAAAATTAATGAGCACCATCAACATCAACTTTATATAATATGCTGATACGAATTGTAAAAATGAAATTTAAGGAAGAGGAAATTGAAAATTTCTTAGATTTATTTCACCACAACAAAAACCACATTAGAAATTTTGAAGGATGTGAACATTTAGAATTATACCAAGACAAAAACAACCCACAACTGTTTTTTACCTATTCCTTTTGGCAATCTGAAGACGCTTTAAATGGCTATAGAAATTCCGATTTATTTGCGGAAGTATGGAAAAACACTAAAATCAAATTTAGTGCAAAACCAGAAGCTTGGTCGGTAAATCGTTTAGTTAATCTGTAAATCAAGTTGTTTTTACGTTTTGCTATCCGAGATCTGAACTGTTCAAGGGTTGAAATTCTTGCTGTTTGAGTTGCTAACTTAGGATAGTGGTAGTCCGAAGTTGCAAACTTCGGACAGCATTTTTTACAAACTTCAGACTGCATTTGTTGCAAAATTCGGATTGCATTTGCGTTTTGCTATACGAGATCTGAACTGTTCAAGGGTTGAAATTCTTGCTGTTTGAGTTGCTAACTTAGGATAGTGGTAGTCCGAAGTTGCAAACTTCGGACAGCATTTTTTACAAACTTCAGACTGCATTTGTTGCAAAATTCGGATTGCATTTGCGTTTTGCTATACGAGATCTGAACTGTTCAAGGGTTGAAATTCTTGCTGTTTGAGTTGCTAACTTAGGATAGTGGTAGTCCGAAGTTACAAACTTCGGACAGCATTTATTACAAACTTCGGACAGCATTTGCAAAACGCACATAAAGTTATACTGATTATATTCTAAAACAAAAATCCTACAAGAAGATTTCCTAATGTACCACAAGACTATGTAAATCTCTAAAATTTAAGTATAATTGCAAAACGATTGATTGTAAATACAATTTATTTTTATTCTTGATTACAATACGGGAAAGTCCCAATTTGGAAGGTAAATTAGTGATACATATAATTGAAATACAACCCAATACTGCAACCAATGAAGGCAATTTTTTTCAAAGAACTACAAAATTTCTTTACCAATCCACTTGGGTATATCATTGTTGGTGTCTTTCTATTGTTGAATGCCCTTTTTTTGTGGTGGGTAAACAATGATTTTAACATATTTGAAACAGGTTATGCTCAATTGGTAAACTTCTTTGAACTAACCGCTTGGCTGTTTATCTTTATCATCCCTGCTATGGGAATGAAAAGCATTTCAGAAGAATTTAAACGCGGTACTATCGAATTAATTTTTACTCAACCTATAAGCACTTGGCAGTTAATCCTCGGTAAATTTCTAGGGGTTTGGTTAGTAGGTGTTTTTGCTTTAGTCCCCAGTTTATTTTACGTATTTAGTCTTTCACAGATAGCCGAAAATCCAGAGGTAATTGACTACGGAGCTGTTGGTGTGGCATATTTTGGAAGCTTATTGCTCTTAAGTTGCTTTGTATCAATGGCTATTTTTGCTTCAAGTCTTAGCAATAACCAAATTATAAGCTTTTTGTTAGGCGTTGTTATATGTATTTTGACTTTTTATGCTTTACACGGCATAAGCAACTGGCAACTATTTGGATCGGCTGTATATAGCTTAGAATATTTAAGCCTACATTATCATTACACAAGCTTTTCAAGAGGAGTTATTGACAGCAGAAGTGTAGTTTTCATGCTTTCCATGACGGTTGTATTTTTGTTTTTAACGCGAAACCAAATTGAAAAATTGAAAAATTAAATTTAAAGAAGTAAGACAAATCAGAATTCAAAATGAATAAAAACATTCGTTACCTCTTCATTCTAATTATAGGTGTAATTGTAGTCAATTTATTGGCAACAAAAGCTTTTATCCGTTTTGATTTTACAAAAGATCAACGTTACAGTATTTCTGAAGCAAGTTTTGATTTGTTAGACCAAGTTAATCAACCGCTTCAGTTCAAAGTATTCTTAACGGGAGAATTACCTTCAGAATTCAAACAACTTCAATTAGAAACAAGATACATGCTTGAGGAGTTCAAAGCCCAAAACTCTAACATTAGCTTTCAATTTGAAAATCCCAATAAAGAAGGTGAAGACCTGAATGAAACTGCAAAAGCTTTTTACCAAGCTGGGATGACGCCAGAGCGAGTGAATATTGCAGAGCGTGGAAAAGTAACTGAAACCATAATATTTCCTTGGGCAGAAGCAAGTTACAAAGGTAAAAAAATAGTCATTCCGCTATTCAAGAAGAAAACCAATGCTTCAACTGAAGAAATGATTAAAACCTCTATTCAGTATTTAGAATATGCGTTGACAGATGCACTGCGGAAATTAGTACTGGAACGAAGCAAAAAAATTGCGGTTTTAAAAGGGAAGGGACAATTAAGTGATGTTTATATAGCCGATTTTTTCAGAAGTTTGCGTGATTATTATCTGATAGCTCCTTTCACTTTAGAAAATGTTGAAACACAAGCCGAAGAATCTTTAGCTCAACTGAATGAATTTGATCTTATTATTGATGCAAAGCCAGAAAAAAAATATACAGAAAAAGAAAAATATGTATTGGATCAATACCTTATGCAAGGTGGAAAAGCCTTGTGGCTAATAGAACAAGTTACAGCAGAACAAGATAGTTTAAAGAAAACAGGTTCTACTTTGGCTTTTCCAAAAGAATTGGACTTGTATGATTTTTTCTTTTCTTACGGAATAAGAATCAACCCACAATTGGTCAACGATCTTTACTCCGCTCCTATTGTGCTTGCTCAGGGAGAGGGAAGTCAAACTCAATTTAACCCTTTTCCTTGGATGTATAAGCCTTTAGCAACATCAGCAGAAAAACATCCCATTACTTCAGCCCTAGAACGAGTTCAATTTGATTTTGCAAACCCTATTGAATTGCTCAAAAATGATATTGAAAAAACCGTTTTATTAGCTTCTTCAGAACTTACTAAAACAGAAGGTGTTCCTAGACAAATCAGTTTAGATTTGATAGAAAAAGAACCCGATTTTTCAACCTATACACAGCCTCATCAAGCCTTAGCGGTCTTGTTAGAAGGCCAGTTCAATTCGCTTTACAAAAATCGAATTACCCCTTTTAACAATCCAAATCACCTTGATCAAAGTCAAGCTACACAACAAATTGTGATTAGTGATGGAGATGTCATCAAAAATAAAGTCACAAGAAATCAACCAGAAGAACTCGGCTTCAACCCCTTTACCGGAGAAACCTACGGAAATAAGTCATTTTTAATGAATTCTGTAAATTTTCTATTAGGAGATGAAGCACTTTTAAAATTGAGAAACAAACCTATTTTATTAGCCACTATTTCTGATGAAGTCTTAGCACAGGGAAATTACACTTGGGCGGTTTTTAATCTCCTAGCTCCCCTTCTCTTTTTAACCGGCTTTGGAATAAGCTTAATTTGGTGGAGAAGGAAGAAATATGCTATAAAGAGATAAGGATATCGAATAATGAATAGCGAATAATGAAGTGAGAAGTGAGAAGTGAGAAATTACTAATTATAAATTTTGAATTTTAAATGATAAATGAGAGATTACTAATTTTAAATTATGAATTATGAATTTAAAATTAAACTGAAGCTCTGTGAACTTTGTGACTTTGTGGTGAAAATAGTATTGAGAAGTGAGAGATTACTAATTATAAATTATGAATTTTAAATGATCACTCTGAAATTTGAAATATAAAAAGTAATTTGACTTTTTTTATTACATTTGAACAAATAAAAATAAAATTATAAAACACCCCTAAAAAACTAGGCGTGGGGAATTATAAGTATTGAAATTAGATGAGGAATTAAAAGATGAATAATTGATTCATATAAATACACATGAGGAAAAGTATTTTAAACAGAAAACAGACTATGTCTTTTACCCATTCCCCCGCTGAATAATAAGATTTGAAGAGTGAACAAAACAATAAATAAAACAGATGAAACACCCATGACAAAATATTCTATACACAGGAGGATGATTATAGGTGTCGCATCTGACAACTAAATAACAATAATAAAAACAGATGAAAAAAATTATTTTACTTGTCGTGGCTGTATTAGCATTTTATGCTTGCGAGAATGATCAGGCCAAAAAAACAAAATCAGCAGAATTAGAAGAAATTAAAAAAGATGAAACTGCTTCAAATCGACTTGCAAACACCGAATTTATGGGCGAATTGCCTTGTGATGATTGCGATGTGATTCATTTTAAAATCGCTTTTGACCAAGAAAAGTACTTTTTAAAATATGCATTTCAAGGTGTGGAAAGAGAAGGACATTTTGAAGAGGGAAAGTACGAATTTGTAGATGATATACTAACGCTACAATCTTTTGAAGAAGATAATATTTGGAAATTAGAATATTCTGAAGAGGCTATCTATTTACTTGATTTCACTAAAAAAGGCTTGCTCAAAAACCACAAAGAAAAGTACAAATTACTAAAATACTAAGCCGTTGAAGCGATCAACTTTTATAAGAGACTGGGAGAATACAAGGAAAAAAGGCCGTTGGTCTTTTTCCTTGTATCACGGTTTTGGCTTTGGTTTTATCATTTTTGTTTTTTTAAGTCTCAGTATTTATTACCTCTCTGGTGAAATCAAAAAAAGTTTTTTCAGTCTTAACTGCCTTTATTTATTTTTAGGCTGTAGCTTGGGTGGTATCTTGCTCTATTTTTTAGCAATTTGGCCCTTCAACGAGTACTTTTACACCAAATACCACGATAGAAAATTATAATTATTCTCATTTTTTTTTACTACTCTGCTGCTCAAAATTTAAAAATTCACATAGTCTTTGGTAGTCGATAATTATTAGGGAATGACAGCTGACAAAACTGAATTGTCATTCCGCACAAGTGATAAACAGATGCGGCATCTTATGAAGCGGTCCTCGATACAATTTTTCTTTTTTTTCAGAAGAAAAAAAAAATCACCAGCCTCAGGCGGGCAGGCTACTAATGACGTTTTTATGTAACTACTTTTTTTTATTTAAATTGTATGATTAG
>JAIUMH010000054.1 GCA_022565635.1 Flavobacteriaceae bacterium
ATCAGGAACTAACAAATACAACCTTAATCTAATTCAATTTTTGTCGTGTACTTAGTAAAAATTTATAAAAAATGAATCGGATAAATCTAATTCCTATTGAATTATCTATAAAAATGAATCGGATAAATCCAATTCCTATTGAATTACCCATAAAAAAAAGCTAAATAACTTTTATCGTCATTTAGCTTTCTAACTATGTGCGGGCGGAGAGACTTACTTCGACTTCGCTCAGCATAAACTTCTCGTCTCTCCAAAATTAAAATTCAACCATAAAAAAAAGCTAACAACTATTTTCAAGTTATTAGCTTTAATTAATGTGCGGGCGGAGAGACTCGAACTCTCACACCGCGAGGCACTAGATCCTAAGTCTAGCGTGTCTACCAATTCCACCACGCCCGCTTTTGCGAGTGCAAATATAAATAAAGATTATAAATTTCAAGCAAAAGCTTTTAAAAAAAATCAATATTTCTTACCTTGTGGGTTTTAACTCAAATTAAATATCCATGAATAATGTCAAAAAATACATCAATGAAAATCAACAACGTTTTATTGATGAACTTATTGATTTATTAAAAATTCCTTCCGTATCAGCCGATTCTACCTACAAAAAAGAGGTCCTTCGTACAGCAGATGAAGTAGAAAAACGACTCTTAGAGGCGGGTTGCGATAATGTTGAAATTTGTGAAACACCTGGCTATCCCATTGTGTATGGAGAGAAGATCATCAATCCTAAATTACCTACGGTTTTGGTGTATGGGCATTACGATGTGCAACCTCCAGACCCCATTAACCTTTGGGATTCGCCTCCGTTTGAACCCGTAATTAAAAAAACAAAAATTCACCCAGAAGGAGCTATTTTTGCGCGTGGCGCCTGTGATGATAAGGGACAAATGTACATGCACGTCAAAGCTTTAGAGCTCATGACACAAACCAATCAATTGCCTTGTAACATCAAATTTATGATTGAAGGTGAAGAAGAAGTAGGAAGTGAAAGCTTAGGCTGGTTTTTAGAACGCAACCAAAAACGCTTAGAAAATGACGTGATTTTAATTTCAGATACAGGCATGATTAGCAAAGACGTGCCTTCCATTACCACAGGTCTCCGTGGCTTAAGCTATATGGAAGTTGAAGTCACCGGGCCTAATCGCGACTTACACTCAGGACTTTACGGTGGTGCGGTTGCCAATCCACTCAACATCTTATCTAAAATGATTGCTTCTTTACAAGATGAAAACAACAAAATTACCATTCCTGGATTTTACGATAAAGTAGAGGAACTCAGTCAAGAAGAACGAGCAAAAATGGCCGAAGCTCCCTTTGATTTAGAAGAGTACAAAGACCATATTAAAATTCCAGATATTCATGGAGAAAAAGGCTACACCACCAACGAAAGAAATTCCATCAGACCCACATTAGATGTCAATGGTATGTGGGGCGGATACATTGGCGAAGGTGCAAAAACCGTTCTTCCAAGCAAAGCTTACGCTAAAATTTCTATGCGTTTAGTGCCTGACCAAGATTGGAGAGAAATTTCAGACCTCTTCCAAAAACACTTTGAAAGCATTGCCCCTAAAAGCGTTACCGTAAAAGTAACTCCCCATCACGGTGGACAAGCTTACGTTACGCCCATAGATGGAATTGAATACCAAGCGGCCGATAACGCCTTTCAAGAAACCTTTGGCAAATCAGCTATTCCCCAACGAAGCGGAGGAAGCATCCCCATTGTTTCTATGTTTGAGCACTACCTCAACAGCAAATCAATTTTAATGGGCTTTGGCTTAAACACCGATGCCATCCACTCTCCCAACGAACATTTTGGAATTTGGAATTACCTAAAAGGTATAGAAACCATACCTTATTTTTACAAGCATTTCACCCAATTATATGTAGAAGAAAAGAAGTAAATTAAGTTGTTCAACCTAATTTTTTTTAAGGCCTTACCTCAACATTTTAAAATCATTTTGTTGATGAATAATACGTGTTGAGGTCGGGCTTTACGCTTCAAATCCGCCATACAAAGCCAAGTTTTATTCGCTTATTCAAGAGCTTCCTGTTGGTCGCTTTTCATGAAGCAAAAAACTAAGGCTTTGTATGTTACGGGTTTTCCACTACAATCCCTAAGGCAAAATCAAAATTTATTTTCCATATTCAAAAAAAGATAAAAAAAAGAAACCTAGCTATTTTACTTGTGATTTTAAAAAAGATAATCGATTAATCAGAGTAAGCTATCAAGATAATTTATGCGGTTAAAATCAAGCATCCAATTACAAAAGTAACAGCGTATTTAACTCCAATTAAAATTAAGAAACGGAGAAAACTTGTCAACGTACTCAATTTTTAGTTTGGGTGTCCCAGCGATGAAAACAGGAAAAAGCAAAAGGCATTCCCAAAAAATTAGGACAACTTATAAAACGCATAAGCAAACTCAAAATTTTTGACCCTGCCTTTGGGAGCGGTAACTTTTTAATTATTGCCTAAAAAGAATTACGAAAACTAGAAATAGAAATATGGCAAGCCATATTAGATACCGAACCCCAACAAAGCTTTATTTATTCTGAAATACAACTCACCCAATTTTACGGCAAAGAGATAGATGACTTTGCGCATGAAATTGCCTAAGTTCATTTTGTAATTTTCAGTTACAAACTACAACAACTTTTTTCTTATTGCAAAAAATAGCTATAATTTGCAACAAGAAGTTTCAGTTTATAAAATAATTTAATTCTATGCAAGATTTTAAAGCCGGTAGCTATATTAATCAAGGCCATTATAAAAGCTTTCAGCCTAATCCTATCAACAGACAATGGTCTGTTAATGACATGGAACTCCTAGAATTATTATCTAAAGCAGATAGGCATTTAGGAAGATTAGATATGTATAGTGAGCATATACCAGATATAGATTTGTTCATCAGTATGCACGTACTTAAAGAAGCTACACAAAGTAGTAAGATAGAAGGTACAAAAACCAATATGGAAGAAGCTCTTCTTGATAAAGAAGATATAAGCCATGAAAAAAGAGACGATTGGGAAGAGGTACAAAATTATATTTCAGCTATGGGCAAAGCCATAGAAATGCTAAATGAAATACCATTCTCAAGTCGGCTAATCAGAGCATCCCATAAAATTTTATTACAAGGCGTAAGGGGTGAACACAAACAACCAGGAGAATTTAGACAAAGTCAAAATTGGATAGGGGGTGCGACTATAAATGATGCTGTATTTGTTCCTCCAGTGCACACAAGTATAGGAGATTTAATGAGCGATTTAGAAAAGTTTACACATAATCAGGATTTCTATTTCCCAGATTTGCTGAAAATAGCTGTAATTCACTATCAATTTGAAACCATACACCCATTTTTAGATGGTAATGGTAGGGTTGGTAGATTATTAATAACACTATACTTAGTGAATAAAGAAATTTTAAAAAAGCCTATTTTAAATTTATCAGATTTTTTTGAAAGAAACAAAGACCTTTACTATGAAAACTTGTCGAAGGCAAGAACACATAACGACATTAAACAATGGCTTAAATTCTTCTTAGTTGGTATTATAGAAACCACAAAAAATGGGGTTGAAACTTTTGATGAATTATTAAAACTAAAACAAAATTCAGAATCAAACATTCAAACCCTAGGTTCAAGAGCAAATAATGCTCAAAAAATCTTGCAGTATTTACTTAAAAGACCCATTATTGATGCAAAAAAAGTAGAAGAAGTTGCAGAAGTTTCCATACGTACAGCCTATAACTTAATTAGTGACTTAGAGCAATTAGGCATTTTAGAGGAAGTTACAGGAAGTAAAAGAGGTAAAGTTTATGTATTTAAAAAGTACTTAAATTTATTTAAGTAAACTTAGAAAAAAGATAGTAATCTAAATGAAATAAGTTGTGAAATATAAGAGAAAGCCATAAAGCATAAAAGCAATGGAAGATCAACAGCAAAACAAAATTATCTATACTACCCAAGATGGTAATGTATGGATGAATCAAAATCAACTTGCAGGACTTTTTGACACCTCTAAGCAGAACATTGATCAATACATAGATAAAATATTAAAAACAAAAAGTTAATTGATAATTGAGTTGTAAAGAATTACTTTACAACTGCTTCAGATGGCAAGAAATAAAAACTATAAAATTCATTTTTTATACCCTACAGAAATTTTATTTGAATAAAAATAAATTGCTTATTTTTGAATCAACCAAAATATGGTGTTATGAAACATGCATGTATAAATTTTCTTCATAGAGTAGAATGAATATGTGTGTTGCATCTGACAAATAGAAAGCAATAATAAAGACAGATGAAACCTACTATAACTAATTTATCGCAATTGGATTTAAACAAAACCTACACCTATGCCGATTACCTAACTTGGCGGTTGAATGAACGTTTGGAATTAATTAAAGGTTGGATTTATAAAATGAGTCCAGCGCCAAGAAGAACACATCAAAAAGTGGAAGGAAACTTACATGGTCAATTATGGAGCTTTTTTCAAAACAAAAAGTGCGAAGTTTACCAATCGCCTTTTGATGTGCGACTCATCAAAAACAAAGGACTATCTGACCATGAAATTACTACAGTAGTTCAACCCGATATTTCAGTGATCTGTGATCCTGAAAAATTGGATGATAGAGGTTGTATTGGCGCACCCGATTTAATTATTGAAGTTCTTTCTCCTTCAACTATGAAAAAGGATTATTATGAAAAATTCGATTTATACGAAGAAAATAAGGTGAAAGAATACTGGCTGGTGAATCCTGAAGGTAGATCCTTGCAAATTTTTCATCTGGAAAATGATAAATACCAAGAATTTGAAACCCTTGAAGAAAAGCAAGAAACCATTACTTCAAAATTATTTCCTAAACTTCAAATCCCCATGGTAAGCGTGTTTGAATATTAATACATAAGTGGTTATTTCAAAGCAAAGTTTGCTTTCTACTCGTTATCTTTAACCAAAACCAGCAATAAGCTGTTTTCTTGGTTATGGTCTTCTACAATATCTATAAAACAAGTAAAGTTTCCTTCAAAATAAGGTACATCATGACCAGTGGTAAACCCGTGCCAAACCAAAGTCTCTCCTTCTACATTTATATTAGCCCAAGGATTTGGAAAAACTTCAGGAAAGTTTTGATATTCAGTAAATTCGCCTGGAGATAATTTTTCCATAGTAAAAAAAACATTGGCGTCATTGGTTGAGGCGTTTACTGTTATATCTTCTAATTCAAAGTCGCTTACATTTGCTACTCTTACATTTACTCCTAAAGAATCATCATCACTTGAACATGCAAAAACTGCAAATGCAACTAAAATCAAAACTACTATTTTCTTCATCATTTGTTTTTTATAATTGGTATTAAACTTTGAAATCATTTAAATAAAGCATCGAGTTAATCATCCTTAATTAAAGTAACCGATAATCTATTTTGTTGATTGTCATTTTCCACAACATCTATCAAGCAAGAAAATTTTCCTTTAATAAGGGGAACATCTGTGTCTGAAATTAATGCAATCCTAATCAAAGTTTCTCCATTTACAGACGCCTTAACCCCTTGTTGGGGAAGAATTTCTTCAAAATACGTATAGTTGCTAGATTCTCCGGGTAGTAAACTTTCAATAGAAAGAAAATCATCAGTTTCAAACATTGAAGTATACACAGTAAGATCTTCTAATTCAAAGTCACTTAGGTTGGTTACTCTTAGATTTACTCCTATAGAAATATCATCATCACTTATACAAGATAAGCAAGTTACAGCAATAAGTAAGAATACTATTTTTTTCATGGGCTTGATGAATATTTGTTAACCTCGCCTGGCTATCTTGTTTTGGTCGGGTGCAATAAGAGTAATTATTTTCTTATGTTGAGAAGTTCTACACATGTCTTTTTGGTGATCAATATTTATCTATAAAAACAAATTGCGTTTCATATATTTTTTGAATTTTATTTCAATTTATTTCGCTCATTATATTGGTAGCGGGTAAGCTTGCATTTCAGTTTTGTTTTAGTTCCAAAATTAAGCAAAAAACCAATAGTTTTGTTTCAGTACATAATAAAAACCTGCCTGCGTACCTTGGAAGGCATGTTTTTGTTATGCCTCGTTATTTTTTTTGGTTTCTATTAATTCCAATATCAAATCTTTCAATTGATTAACATTACTGTTAATTGTTCCCTGCATATATCGTTCATAAACATCAGAGTTATCAGGTGGATTTAAATTTAATTTTAATCCTTTTTCCAAAGCCAAAATACGTATAAATTCACGTTGAGCTCGACCATTACCTTCTCTGAAAGGATGCAAATAATTTACACTATCTAAAATTTCGGCTAATTTTAAAGCAATTCTGTTTTATTAGATTTTTTGATTTTATTGTATTCAAAGATTAAAGAATTTATATATTTGAAAGCATTTTCAAAATGACTTAAAGGGAAAAATTGTTTTCCATCTTTACTTATTTCAACTTTTCGTCTCTTTCCTGCCCAAGCATAAATATCTTGAAAAAAATGCCTATGCACTTCAAATAAGCTTTCTACTCCCTTTATTTTTATCGGATTTTCATAAAGCTCCTTAGCTCTTTTAGTTACTGCACCACTTTCGGCAAATCTTAAAACTTCTTCGTCTGTTATATCCGCTAAGTTGCGAAGTAAACCTGATTTGGGATCTGTGTAGATATAATCAGAGTCAATGTATTTATATTCGTTAGACATAAGCTTTCTCTTTTGCTAATTTAATGAATTCAGCAAAAGTTAACTTACCTGTTACATAATCTCTAATAAGTGAAATTCCTTTTGGGGTTGGCTCAAAGCCTTCGAACATGTTTGTTCCTAAAGCATTTGCTGTGTTTTCCAGAGTTTTGAGGTCGGAAAACTTAACTCCCATTAATGTCAAGTTCTTACGGTCTATTTTTATTATCTTGTACATATTATTTCAGTTAGTAACAAATATACAAATTTCCTGTAATCAACTGTTCAGTTTATGTTAATTACAATCAGTTTTTTACACTGAAGCACAACGTTATGCGCTGTTGGCAATAGTATTTTTTATTCAGTCAGATTTTCATTCATAGATTTCAGATTTTCAATTTTCGGTATCTCTGTAATTTCAGATTTTCCGTCTATTGAATAAAATTCCAATTCAGTCGGCATTTGGTCAGTTCCAAATACAGATATTCCAATCAATTCTCCGTTTTTTCCTTTTCCAACGTAATCTATTATTAAATTTCCATTTTGAATTTCCGAGTCAAATGTTTTTCCAAGTATTATAGTCGGACATTTTCCACAACCACATCTTGCAATAACTTTCAGATTTCCGATTAAATTAGTCCATTCCGATTTTTCTTTTCCAAATAGATAAGTTAAAAATTCAATTTCGGATTTTGTCAATTCTCTTTTGTCTGGAATGCTATATTTCATTTATTAAATTGTTCGTTTTTTACGTTCCGATTATATTATTGCCAACTCTCTAATAAACGGATAAATGTAAAATAAATTTCACTAAAAATGTTGTTTTTCAATAAGCTAAAATTCATAACAATTAGAGTTTGATGTGTGTTGATAAGACGTGAAAGAATACAAAATAGTGAAGCTCAACCTCTAACGTTGTTGCATTTGTAAAGTTTTTCATTTTAATATCAATGATAAATTAACCACTTGTTGAATTGTATCTTAAATACAAAAAAATGAATGAGCTAAATAGCGTTATTTGATGGCTAAAATTGGTATTACTCTAAGGTTTATAATTTAGTCAAAAATATTCTTTTTGCCAAAATGTTAGTTTGCGTGAGGGATAGGAGTGGAAAGCCCGGACTAAGGAAAAGCTAAATTTTCTTGACCAACAAAGCGACCGGGAGGAAGCTCTTGGTGGGCTTAGAAAATGGCTTTGATGGAGGAGGACTTGTAGCGGATAGCCCGACCCTTGTGGTCACGCCCAAATTTTATTTACTGACTTGGGTTTGCGTTAAATTAATATGAAATTGTTTTTGCAACGCCTTGTGTGAAGCCTAATTTTACTACATTGTAACTTAGATTTAAAAAGATGAAAACACCGCTCTTAGTTTTTAATGATAAGGGGATTTATTGCGAAAAAGCTGATGTGTATATTGATGCTTGGAAACCTGTGGATAAGGTGATTATTACCCACGGGCATGCAGACCACTCTAGGTGGGGGCATCAAAGATATATTACACATCATGATAATATTCCTATTATTAAACATAGATTGGGTGATATTGAGGTGGTTGGTGTGGATTATGGCGAAACTTTTTCTGTGAATAATGTGAAGTTTAGCCTGCATCCGGCTGGTCATATTATTGGTAGTAGCCAAGTGAGAGTTGAGCACCAAGGTGAGGTTTGGGTGTTTACGGGCGATTATAAATTGGATGATGATGGGGTGGCTAAAGCTTATGAAAACGTGCCTTGTCATACCTTTATTACGGAATGCACTTTTGGACTTCCGGCGTTTAATTGGCGCCCACAGGCTGAGGTTTTTGAGGAAATAAACAATTGGTGGTTGGAAAATCAACAGGAGGGAAGGACTTCGGTTTTGTTTGGCTATTCGCTGGGGAAGGCGCAACGGATTTTAAAATTTTTGAACCCCGAAATTGGAAAAATATATACCCACGGAGCTATTGAAAATATGACTGAGGTTTGTCGTAATTTAGTGGATTTTCCGCTAACGCATAAAATTACCCGTGAAACCACAAAAAAGGAATTGCTAGGAAATATGGTCATTGCCCCACCTAGCGCACATGGTGGAACTTGGATTAGAAAAATGACGCCTTATGTAACGGGTTCGGCCAGTGGTTGGATGACGTTTAGAGGCGCGCGTAGAAGAAGAGCTATTGACCAAGGCTTTGTTTTGAGTGATCATTGTGATTGGAATCAGCTTTTGGAAGCGGTTAAAAATACAGGTTGTGAGAAAGTAATTTGTACCCACGGATATACGGATATTTTTTCTAAATACTTACGGAGTATAGGCTACGATGCTAGAACCGAAAAAACACAGTATGAAGAGGTTGAAGATTAGTTAATTTGAAGATTAGTTAATTTGAAGATTAGTCAATTTGAAAATTGAAATGTTAGAGATGAAAAGTGAAAAATTTGAAAATGAGCCCTGATCAAGAAAAAGACACTGTTTTATAATGCTGATTTCACAGTACCCTTTGCTATAAAGCTTTGCGTCTTGGTGTCTTTAGGTAAAACAATAAACAAATCATTTAATTCTCATTTCTTAATATTTCGCCCCAAAACTTCTAAAATGAAAGCATTTGCACAACTTATAAAAACCATTGATTCTACTAATAAAACCAATAAAAAGGTGGAGGCTTTGGCCAATTATTTTTCCATCGCGCCAGAGGCAGATAAGGTGTGGACTATTGCTATACTTTCGCACAGAAGACCTCCGCGCCCCGTCAACACTACTTTACTCAGAACTTATGCGTCTGAGTTAGCCAATATCCCGCTTTGGTTGTTTGAAGAATCTTACCATATTGTAGGCGATTTAGCTGAAACTATTGCTTTGGTGCTCCCTAATGTAGAGTCTTCTACAAATAAACAGTTAGCTGATTTTTGCCAAGACTTATTGGATCTGAAACCCCAATCTGAAGCCACCAAAAAAGCTTATATGATTGAGCATTGGACACAAATGGATTATTATGAACGGTTTGTGTTTAATAAGTTAATTACTGGTGGATTTAGAATTGGTGTGAGCCAGAAATTAATGACTAGAGCATTGGCAAAAGCAACTGATTTAGACGAAGATATTTTGGCGTATAAACTGATGGGCAACTGGGATCCTGCAAAAATTACTTTTGAAGAGTTGATTTTAGAAGAAAATAAAGCCGATTACCTTTCTAAACCTTATCCGTTTTATTTGGCCTACGCCTTAGAAGGTGATTTAATGGATTTAGGAAATCCTGCCGATTGGAGTGCGGAGCATAAATGGGATGGGATTCGATCTCAGGTAATTGTTCGTGAAAATGAATTATTTGTATGGAGTAGGGGTGAGGAATTGGTAACCGATAAATATCCAGAGTTTCAGGAATTTGTGGGTCAATTGCCCAACGGAACTGTTTTGGATGGCGAGATTTTAGCTTATCCCAATAATGAAATTGGTAGTTTTAAAGACTTGCAAACTAGAATTGGAAGGAAAAATGTGAGTAAAAAACTTTTGGAAAAAACCCCCGTTATTCTAAAAGTATATGATTTGTTAGAATTGAATAATGAAGATATAAGAAAGAAACCTTTGGCATGGCGAAGAAAAGAACTGGAAAAACTCTATACTGAATTGAGAAATGAAGTAAGTGTTTTTCACCTTTCTGAAGAAGTAAAGTTTGAAAAGTGGGAGGAATTAGTTGAAGAGCGAAAACACGCCAGAGCAATAAAATCGGAAGGATTAATGTTGAAGAAAAAAGAGGCGGTTTATGGAGTTGGCAGAAAAAAAGGCGATTGGTGGAAGTGGAAATCGGATCCTTTTAGTATTGATGCGGTCTTGACTTACGCCATGCGTGGTCACGGAAGAAGAAGCAATCTCTATACGGATTATACCTTTGGTCTGTGGGATGAAAACAAGGAAGAACTGGTTACTTTTGCCAAGGCTTATTCAGGTTTAACCGACAAGGAATTTAAAGAATTAGATGCTTGGATCAAGAAAAACACCTTAGATCGTTTTGGGCCAGTAAGAAGTGTAACTCCGCATCATGTTTTTGAAATTGCTTTTGAAGGAATAGCGGAATCTAAGCGACATAAAAGCGGAGTAGCCACTCGTTTTCCAAGAATATTGCGCTGGCGAAAAGACAAAAAGTTGGAAGACGCTAATACTTTAGAGGACTTAAAAGCTTTGATACCGAAATAAGACCAATTGCAAATTAGCTTGAATGATGATCAACTCTGATTTTTTAAATATCTCCTTGTTTGTAATTTATTGTACAGGATATTGAATTGAGACGCAATTCTAAAACGATAATTATAATGAAATTTAAGTGGTTAACGTTTGGATTTTATTATTTTTGTTCATTCAAAATAAAGGCAACTTTTTTTAGTTGAATACAGAGGTCAAATTTAATTGTTCAGATGCTTCAAAAATTAATTTCATGCGTTCTCTTACTTGTGCTTTTTAGTGCTTGTCAAGAAAATAAAAACGCTTCAAAATCTTTAGCTAAACAGCAACAAGATAGCTTGTCTGCAGAAGTAAAAGCAATTCCTAAAAACATAAAATTTGGGCTTGATTTAGAAAAATTTGAGGTGCATTATGACACGGTTAAAAGAGGAGATTTTTTTGGAAGTATCTTAGACCAGCACAAAGTAAGTCCGCAGAAAGTTTATGCCATTACACAACAAATTCCAGATTCTGTTTTTAATTCAAGGAAGATTAATGTTGGAAGACCCTATGCAATTTTAAAAGATAAGGACTCTTTAACTACCTTGGGGATGATTTACGAAAACTCTAAAGTGGAGGCTACTAAACTCTTTTTTTCTGATTCTATTTACGTAGAAAAACACCTTAAGCCAATCGTGGAAAAGCAAAAAATAGCTTCTGGAGTGATTACTAGTTCGCTTTCTCAAGCTATTGATGATGCAGGCATCAACTACCGTGTTACAAGTAAATTTGCAGATATTTATCAATGGAGTGTGGATTTCTTTAAGCTACAAAAAGGAGATCAGTTTAAAATTATTTATAATGAACGTTTTATTGATGATACAGTTTCGGTAGGCATAGGAGAAATTGATGCGGCTATTTTAAAACATAAAAACCGTGAATTTTATGCTTTTAATTTTTTGGTAGATTCTACTGTTAATCGCTATGATTATTTTGATGAAAACGCAAAAACATTGAGAAGTTTCTTTTTAAAGGCTCCTATTCAGTACAGCAGAATTTCTTCGCGTTACACACAAAAGCGTTTCCATCCGGTTCAAAAACGCTGGAAAGCCCACTTAGGAACAGATTATGCGGCGCCCACAGGAACTCCAATTTGGTCTACCGCAGACGGTGTGGTTACCAAATCTGGATATACCAGCGGTAATGGAAATTATGTAAAAGTAAAACACACCAATAAATACAGTACGCAATATTTACACATGTCTAAACGTGCTGTAAAGGTGGGTGATTATGTAAAACAAGGCGAATTAATCGGTTATGTTGGAGCTACAGGCTTAGCCACTGGTCCTCACGTTTGCTACCGCTTTTGGGTAGATGGAAAGCAGGTGGATCCCTACAAACAAGATCTGCCAGATGCAGAGCCTATGGAAGAAGACAGAAAACCAAGCTATTTTGAATTTATTGGGCCCATTAAAGAAAAATTAGACGGTTTAGAATATGTTGAAATGGACCTCAATACCTAAACTGTTTTCAACACTTTAACAAGCTATTAATCTTAAAAACTTGCTTACTAAGTTATTATTTTAGTAGTTTTGGTGATTATCACTAAAATAAATTCTACGTAATTAGAAATTTAATATGAAAAATAACCTAATGATATGGATGGTTACTGTGCTTTTAGCAGTGACCTCATGCAGTTTTACTACTAAAAAATTTGATGCCGATTCTGATAAAGACCGCGTATTAATTGAATTGATGATGTACGTTTTAGAACGTGGACACTTTGACCTTAAAGAGGTTGATGATGATTTCTCAGAACGTGTTTTTGAAGATTTTATACAAGCTTTAGATCCACTTAAACGCCATTTTTTACAAGAGGATATGGATGATTTTGAGGCTTTTAGATTTGAGCTAGATGATCAAATTAAAAATCAGGAATTTGAGTTTTTTGATTTGGCTTTTAACCGATTGCAAATGCGGATTAAGGGTGCTAAAGATATTTATCCTAAACTATTAGACTCACCTTTTAATTTTGAAGAAGACGAAGAAATTGATACGGATTATGAGAATTTAGCTTACGCTAAAACAAAAACAGAACTCCGTGACCGTTGGAGGAAACAATTAAAGTTTTCTGCTTTAGGTACTTACTATGATTTAATAGATACTCAGAATAAAAAGCTTGAAAAGTTATCTCAACAAGAAGATGAAGATGGTTTAGAAGAGGTTGTAGTGGAAGATGATTTTGAACCACAAAGCCTTGAAGAAATTGAAGAAGAGGCTCGAAAAACAACCAGAGAATCAATTGAAACTTACTTTGAAAATACCAAAGACATTGAACGTAAAGACTGGTTTGGATTATACATTAACTCAATTGCCTCTCAATTTGATCCACATACCAATTATTTTGCACCACAAGATAAAGACCGTTTTGATGTTTCTATGTCGGGTAAATTAGAAGGTATTGGAGCCCGACTTAGAAAAGAAAGAGATCAAGTAAAAATAGACGAAGTTATTTCTGGTGGTCCGGCTTGGAAAAGCGGAGAACTTGAAACAGGCGATTTAATTCAGCGTGTTAGACAAGAAGACGAAGAGGAAGCCGTGAGTATTATAGGAATGCGCTTAGATGATGCGGTAGATTTAATTAAAGGTAAAAAAGGAACCAAGGTTTTTTTAACAGTGAAAAAAGTAGATGGTAGTATTCAAGAAATTGAAATTACCAGAGATATTGTTGAAATAGATGAAACCTATGCTAAAACTAGCGTAGTTGAAAAAAACAAGGTAAAATATGGAGTGATTAACCTACCTAAGTTTTACTTTGATATGCAGGATTATAACCAAAGAAATGCGGCTTCAGACATGAAGCAGGAAGTAAAACGCTTAATAGATGAAGGTGCAGAAGGTTTGGTGATTGACCTGAGAAATAATGGAGGTGGATCGCTTTCAACAGTGGTTGATATTGCCGGTTTATTTATTGAAAATGGCCCTATTGTTCAAGTAAAATCTTCAGATGGAAACAAAGAAGTACTTAAAGATAAAGATCCTAAAATTGTATGGGATGGACCACTGGTAATTTTGGTTAATGAAATTTCTGCTTCAGCTTCAGAAATTCTTGCTGCCGCTATGCAAGATTACGAACGAGCAATTGTTATGGGAAGTGAACAGACTTATGGAAAAGGAACAGTACAAAATTTAGTTGACTTGAACCGTTGGATGAAAGGCAGTCAGTTAGGAGATATGGGAGCATTAAAGTTAACTACTCAAAAGTTTTATAGAGTGAACGGTGGTTCTACTCAGCTTAAAGGAGTTGCTTCTGATATTGTAATGCCCGACCGATACATGTATATTGATTTAGGTGAACGCGATTATGACAACCCGCTTCCGTGGGATAAAATATCTCCAGCCAAATACAATAAGTGGAAAGGATACAAGGATGTAGAGTCGGTTATTAAAGCTTCTAAAGACCGTATTGCAACAAATAATCAATTGTCCTTGATTGAAGCAAATGCCAAATGGGTAGAAGAACAAAGAGAACGAAATGTTTTTCCACTTCACATTGATTTATACACCAAGCATAATCAAGAGATTGAAGAAAAAGCGAAAAAATTTAAAAAGATAAACGATTATGAAACGGAATTAGAATTTATCTCTTTGCCTTATGAGCTCAAAGAAATTGAAAAAGATTCTAGTTTAGCAGAAAAACGTGAACGATGGCACAAAAACCTAAAGAAAGATGTGTATGTTGAAGAAGCTATCAATGTTCTAGAGGATTTAAGAAAACAAACCGTAGGAAGTAAATTAGTTAAAGTAAATTAACTATTTTAGCCGAAAGGTCAAAAATAGAGAATGAACAATAATACAACATCAAAAAATCAAGCGCTTCAAAAGTTTAAAACCAACTTTTGGGGCGTTTCTTGTTTGGTCTTTATTGCTTTAGTTGCCATAGCAGGAATTAGCGCATATACTTGGATTCCTGATGCTTCTCAAAATGCTAACCAAATGGCCTTAAACATACAACTTCAATCGCCTGGCTTTCAAAGTCAAGTAATTGAAGTGCCCAACCCCAATCCATCAAAGAAATGGAGTTCTTATATAAGTGGACAAGAAAATCCAAACGAAATTTATCCAATTTCCAGCTATCGATTTGCTAATGATAGCTTGTATTACATACCTTACAACCAAGAGGGAAAAACCGATTTACTTGAAAAAGTGATTCCTACAAACAAGTTTCCTACCCATCAAAAAAAAGAAATTGAAAAAAATTACATATATATAAAAACCTATTATTTGGGCACAGACCGTTATGGAAGAGATTTGTTAAGTAGACTGATTTTAGGCATTAGAATATCTTTATCTATAGGATTTATAGCTGTGTTTATTTCTTTAGTAATTGGTATAACTTTAGGAGCTATTGGAGGCTATTTTGGTGGAAAAATAGATGCTCTAATTATGTGGTTAATCAATGTTACTTGGTCTATTCCCACCTTACTCCTTGTCATTGCAATTACTTTAGCTTTAGGCAAGGGTTTTTACCAAGTGTTTATTGCTGTTGGACTAACCATGTGGGTTGAAGTAGCCAGAATAGTTAGAGGACAAGTAATTTCTGTTAAAGAGATGCAGTATGTTACCGCCGCTAGAGCATTGGGTTTTAAAGATGGCAGAATTATATTTAAACATATTTTGCCTAATATTTTAGCTCCCGTAATTGTTATTTCTGCAGCCAATTTTGCAGCGGCTATTTTGGTTGAAAGCGGATTGAGTTTTTTAGGAATTGGCGCGCAACCTCCTACGCCAAGCTGGGGAACAATGATTAAAGATCATTATGCTTATATTAGCTTAGGAAAGCCCTTTTTAGCGATTATACCTGGTTTGGCTATAATGTTATCGGTCATGGCTTTTATGTTAATAGGAAACGCCCTAAGAGATGCGCTGGATGTGAAAAGTGAATGATTAACCTGCACAATTGCTCTGGTTAGGCGAGTACCGAATTCTGGACATTGAATAATTAAAATCGAATTACGTTTATCAAAAACAGCTTAACAGAAATGCTAAATCTGAAATTAAGAAATAGTGAACCTGTTGAACTGTTTTGTGTAATGCAGGTAATAAATATCAAAATAATGAAGCTGCCCGACTGGTTTGGTTAAGGGATGTTGTACAATGAATTGCAGAAGGGAGAATTGATAAATGGTATAAATAGAAGATCTGGAATGAAGAATTTCTACAAAGTTATGTTGACTAAAAGGCATAAATAAAAAAGCCGTTCTTAAATAAGAACGGCTTTTTGTTTGAATTATAACGCTTATCTAGAAAAAATCAAAACGATTATCTTCTATTTCTGCAGCTTCTTTTAATGCTTTTAGCAATTTAGAGTTTTGTCCTTGCAGACCGCTTACTCTTTTTTCTGTCTCTTCTTTAGCAATAGCCGAATAAGAAGGTAATTCAGCGGCTTCAGATCGACTTAATAGCTTCACTACAAATACGCCTTTTTCACCTTCTACTGGTCGACTCACTTTTCCTTCTTCCAAAGCAAAAGCAGCTCCAACCACTTTGGGCTCTCTTCCAACACCCGGTAAATTAGGGTTGTCAATATTTACCGCAGAAGCTCTTTCTACTTCTACATTGTAATTAGCAGCAATAACATTTAAGTCATCACCAGAAATCTGCCCCCTAAGTTTAGCGGCTTGTTTTTGTCGCTCAATAATAGGGGTAACTTCCTTAGCTAAGCTTTCTACACTTTTTAAACCTTCTTCTCTACGTTCAACTAATTGTGCAATTACAAAACCTTCATTGGTTTCAAACAAGTCTGTTTCACCTGGCTTGGTGTTCTTTTTAAACGCCCATTTAATGATAGAACGTTGGTTCCCTAAACCAGAAATACGCTCATCTAATTTTTTAATTTGATTCACTGGTTTTACTTCAGCATCTGCTTCTTCTGCTAGTGCAATAAAATCACCTTCTCTAGAATCTAAGAAGAAAGTCTTCGCTTTGCGTTCTATGGCGTCAAGTGTATTTTGAGAAGGCTCAATATTTATAGCAATATGACCAAGCTTTACGGCTTTTTTAGGTTCAGTGCGCTCAGTTGCGCGAACAATATGCCATCCAAATTCCGTTTCTAAAACTGCAAAAGTATCATCAGAATCAAAAATAAACTCATTGAAGTTATCGAAAAGACTTCCGTATTTCAGTTTTCCTAAATCGCCTTCATTGTCTTTGCTCTGGTTATCTTCAGAAAATTCAGCTACCAAATCAACAAATTTGCTTTCATCTGCTTTTATTTCATTCAATAAAGAATCGGCTAGTTGCTTAGCTTCTTCGTTGGTACGTGTTTGTTGAGGATCCACTTGAGAGCCTTCAAAAGTAATTAAAAGGTGGTTGACTTGAGCCGAATCAATAAGCGCTTTTGATTCTAACATTTTACTGGCTCTCCAGGTATTTTTAAATTTATAAGGACCATAAACATCACCTTCTTCAAGAGTGAATAACTGGTCTTTCACATCTTTGTCTAAATCATACTCAAACTGAAAAGTTCCTTTAAATTCTTCATCTGAATTTAAACTGATAAAA
>JAIUMH010000055.1 GCA_022565635.1 Flavobacteriaceae bacterium
ACTTAAAGTTTAGCCGAAAAATTTACGCATTTTAAGTCGCCACTTATGTTATGCGTGAGACGTTAGCTTCAGAATAAGAAAATCCAGTTGATTTTTCACCCAAACGACATGTTGTTTTTTAATGAAAAACACTATACCTAAATGATGATATGACTCTCTTTTAGATTAATTTTGTAGGCAAAAGGATAAAAATTTATTGTTTTTTGCTGATTTATAATTTTAAAAAATCAATTAAATAAATGTCCTTAAATGAAGACTTGCGGATAAAATTCTTTCTTGCTGTATTTTAGCCAGTCAATAAAAAATAATGCTATATAAAACTGATGCTTAAAATTCATTTTTTATTTTTACTGCATCAATGTTCTAGCAACAAATCAAACCAATAAAGTAGTTTTACTTCAAAGTTGAGATGCATAGATTTTTTTACTCAAAATTTGGTAGGATAAAAAACTTGTTTAATTAGTTAAAAACTAACCTATGAATGTTTATTGCAAATGCCCAGGTTGCACTTCTGAAAATCGCTCAAAAACTAACGCCAAAACACGTGTAGAATATGCAAAGAAGCAGGGGAGTTCTGTAAGGCTTCAATGTGCAAATTGCGGTAAAGTAAAAGCTATTCACGTAAATAAAATCTATGCTAAAAAGTCAAAATCTATTTTCATCTTAAGCATTTTTATTTTTTTGTTTGGTATAGGTTTTGGGGGTTATTATTTAATGCAACTAATTTCTGAAATGAAAACAGTAATAGGGATTGTTGCCATAGCTTCATTATTCATAGTCCCCAGTTGGGTGTATAGCAATCTCCAAAAAGAAGACCAACTAAGGGTAAACTCTTTTAATCGGACTTATGTGAAGTAATTAATTTTAAAGAAGGGTAAACAAGCATTGCAAGCTTGATTGAGTTTTCGTATTTTGTAGCCAAATTTTAAAAGATAAAGTTAATTCAGGTAATAATTTTAAAATATTTATAATGAAAGGAATAGTTGATTTTGATGCTCAATTGATTGATAGAGTAGTAGTAATGATTATACCCAAACCCAAATTTTACGAATGGGAAGAGAAGGTTTTTCCGGGTACGCCAACCACTGCAGATCGAAAAGAGTTTACCTCTTATTTGATTGAAGAAGAAACCTATCATGGAGATGCAAAACAAGCTTTAAAAAAGCATTGGAAATATATTTTTGAAAATGAATTGTTTGGTGTTTGTACAGATGATGCCATGTGGCCCAAAAGACTTACTTGGAAAATGTTTACTGAGTTTTTTGAGGTGAAGTTTAGCACCATGGTATTCGATTTACTAGACGATGCAGTGTATAAAGAGAGTTTTTAAATTTTTTAGAAGTCAATTATCGAGTTTTTTCTTCAATATTAGTTCAGCCTAAAAGCTTGTTTTTTAATGCTGGTTTACTCTTTGATAAGACAGTGGTGTAGGTGTTTTTTAGTCAAGTATGAATGGTAAACGAACCGTCTTTGAACCGTAAATGAATGGTCATTTTTTATGAACTTGTTTTTTATGCATAATATTTTGCAACGGTAAATAGTGTAGCTATCTAATAATATGATTCTCTTATTGATTAATTTTGCAAGTAAAAGGATAAAAATTCATTAATTTTTGCTAATTTAGAACTTTCAAAAAACCAATTGAGAGTTTATGTCCTTTAACGAAGATTCGCGCGTAAAAATACCTTCCCTATTGCATTTAACCCGGCTTGGTTATAAATACCTTTCACTTAAAAAATGTGTTTGGGATAGGGAGATTAATGTTTTTACCGATGTTTTTATTGAAAGCTTGATGCGCATTAATCCTGAACTGGATCAAGATGAAGTGCTCCGTGTTTTTAATGAAGTTAAACTTCTACTGGATAACGAGGACTTAGGAAAAGCTTTTTATGAACGACTGACTCAAGAAACGGGAATTAAGCTTATTGATTTTGAAAATTTTGAAAACAATACGTTTAATGTTGTCACCGAATTAACCTACAAAAACGGAGAAGAGGAGTTTCGACCAGATATTATTACTTTAATCAACGGGATGCCTTTATCCTTTATTGAAGTAAAAATCCCAAACAACAAAAACGGTATTATAGCTGAGCGTGATCGAATGAAAACTCGCTTTAGCAATAAGAAGAATCGGAGGTTTGTCAACATCACCCAATTGATGGTTTTTTCAAATAATATGGACTATGATCATACCGATTTAGATACTATACAAGGGGTGTTTTATGCTTCGCCGGCTTATGGAAAACCTGTTTTTAATTACTTTAGGGAGGAGGAAGAATTAGATATAAAACATCTTTTAAAAGATGAAAATGAGGCTACAGAGGACTTTATTTTGAAAGATAATAATCTTGTTGTTATAAAACATAGCCCTGAATTTGTAACCAATAAGCAACCAAATACGCCTACAAATAGAGTTCTAACCTCCCTTTATTCCTTAGATAGACTAAAATTTATTCTCAAATACGCCATTGCTTATGTGGATGAAAGCTCAGGTTTGCAAAAGCACATCATGCGTTATCCACAATTTTTTGCAACTAAAGCCATCGAGCGAAAACTAGATGAAGGCATTAAAAAAGGAATTATTTGGCATACGCAAGGAAGTGGAAAAACAGCACTCACTTATTTCAATGTCAAATTTTTAACGGATTACTATCAAAAGCAAAATATCATCCCCAAGTTTTATTTTGTGGTTGATCGTTTAGACTTACTCACCCAAGCCAAACGTGAATTTTCAGCTCGTGGGCTTGTGGTAAATACTGTAAATTCTAGACATGATTTCATTAAGGATGTAAAATCAACTTCAGCGGTACAAAATGAACGTGGAAAAACTGAAATTACTGTAGTTAATATACAGAAGTTTTCAGAAGACTCACAAGTGGTTACGGAGCAAGATTACGACATCAATGTGCAACGGATTTATTTTCTAGATGAAGTACACCGAAGTTACAATCCTAAAGGTAGCTTTTTAGCAAATTTAGAATTGTCCGACAAAAATGCTATCAAAATAGGCTTAACAGGAACCCCTCTTTTGGGTACAGATTACAATTCTAAAACCTTATTTGGCGATTATATTCACAAGTATTACTACAATGCTTCCATTGCAGATGGTTACACCCTTCGTTTGATTCGTGAAGAAATCTCTACCGATTACCGCATGATTTTAGCCGAAGCTTTAAAAAACATTGAAGTGCTTGAAGGGCAAATCCCAAAAGAAAAAATCTACTCGCATCCTAAGTTTGTAGAGCCGATGTTGGAATACATCATCAAAGATTTTGAAGCCTTTCGATTTTTAAAAAATGACGAAACAGTTGGTGCAATGGTCATTTGCGATAGCTCAAAGCAAGCCAAAAAATTATTCGAATTATTTAATTTGCGAAATGAGAATGAAGCTATAGTTCTGGAAAATGATATTCTTTATGCGGCCGAACCTTCTTTAAGCTACAGCAAAAAACAAAAAGAAAAACAAAAGGTTAAATCTGCGGCGCTCATTTTACATGATGTAGGAACCAAGGAAGAAATAAAAGACAAAGTAGAAGCTTTTAAAGATGGTAAAATTGATTTCCTCTTTGTGTATAATATGCTATTAACAGGATTTGATGCCAAACGACTTAAAAAATTGTACATAGGTAGGTTAATCAAAAAACACAACCTACTCCAAGCGCTTACTCGTGTTAACCGAACGTATAAAGATTATCGCTACGGCTATGTAGTTGATTTTGCCGATATACGAGAAGAATTTAATAAAACCAACCGAGATTATTTTGATGAGCTACAAGGCGTTTTAGGTGATGAGATGGAAAGCTACAGCAATATCTTTAAATCTCGTGAAGAAATTGAAGAAGAAATTGCAGAAATTAAAGAAGTGTTATTTCATTTTGACACCAAAAACAAAGAAGTATTTCAACAGCAAATCTCTCAAATATCAGATAAAAAACAGCTTTCAGCCATTGTAAAGTCGTTAGACAACGCCAAAAGTTTGTACAATATGATTCGCTTGTTTGGTCATTTTGATTTGTTGGAAAAAATCGACTTCAAAACCTTGAACCGTTTGTATAGCGAAGCGCACAACCACCTGCAATTGCTTAATGCTAAAGATGCCGTTGAAAACGATACCGAAACGACCAACTTACTAAACATCGCCTTAGAAGATGTGCTTTTTCAGTTTACTAAAATTGGAGAGGAAGAATTGATTCTTGCCGACCAATTGAAAGATACACTTCGGAAAACAAGGGAGGCTTTGGCGAATAATTTCGATAAAAAAGATCCTGAATATGTGAGTTTGTATCAAGAATTGGAAAAACTCTTCAAAAAGAAAAAACTCAATGAAGTAAGCCAAGAAGAAATGAAAGCCAATATTGGAACGCTTCGGGATATTCATGAAAAAATTAAGGAACTCAACCGAAGAAATGAGTTGCTAAAAGAAAAATATGAGGGCGACCCCAAATATTGTAGAATTCATAAACGCTTAAAAGAAAAAGGTGGATTCACAAAACTAGAGTCTAAGTTACATGACGCCTTGATGTCGGTTAAAGATAATGCCGATACGCAAATTTTACAAAATCACCATATTTTGGACAACGAAGGCTATTTAAACAAAATGATGATTAAACTGGTGATCGACCAATTTGTAAAACAAAACAACATCCCCTTAAATGCCGAAACCTCTAAGTTTATCAACAATTTAGTGGTGCAAGAATATGTAAATGAATTTAATGATAGAATTGCTTAACAACTCAACTAATATATGACAACAACCATAAAATTTCAAAGCCAAGTAAAAACCCTAATCGACGACCTGAAAGGGATTTGTTCTAACTACGGATTAGGAAACGATGGCGATGAATACAAAATTATTACCCAAGTCTTTTTGTACAAATTCTTGAACGATAAGTTTGCTTACGAAGTCAAACAACTCGATAAAAAATTAGCTACCAATGACCCAAAAGAATGGCAAGCAGAACTCAAAGCCATGTCTGATGAAGATTATGAATTCCTAACGCTACAATTGGGTGCAAATACCGCCGTGTTACAACGTCATCATTTTATTGAGCATTTGTTTGATATTCAGAATACACCTGATTTCGCCAAGACTTTTGACGATACCATGATGGATATTGCCATTCAAAACAACGAAGTTTTTGCGGTGAAAACCACGGGAGGTTCTAAAGAACCTTTGTTTGAACGCATCAGCGAAATTGTGGAAACATCGGAGCGCAATCCTTTTTGCAGAGCTATCATCAATAAATTAGTGACCTTTAGCTTTGAAGAAATTTTTAATGAAAAATACGATTTCTACGCTACTATTTTTGAATACCTCATTAAGGATTACAACAACGATAGCGGAGGAACTTATGCCGAATATTACACGCCACACGCCGTTGCCAAAATTATGGCTTCCATTATGGTGGATGAAACGGAAGATGTAAAAAACGTAACTTGCTACGATCCTAGTGCAGGTTCGGGAACGCTCTTAATGAATCTAGCTCACGCCATTGGCGAAGATAAATGTACCATCTATTCGCAAGATGTTTCAAAAAAATCATCTAAGCTGTTGCGACTGAATTTAATCTTGAACGGTTTAGTACATTCACTTCAAAACATCATTCGGGGAAATACCATTTTATCTCCTTACCACAAAAACGATGAAGGCGAGTTAATGAAGTTTGACTATATCGTGTCTAATCCGCCTTTTAAACTAGACTTTAGCGAATACCGAAACGATTTAGATACCAAAGCCAACAACGAACGCTTTTTTGCAGGAATCCCCAATGTGCCTAAGAAAAAGAAAAGCGCCATGGCCATCTATGATTTGTTCTTGCAACACATCATGTATTCACTTAACGAAAATGGAAAAGCGGCCATTGTAGTTCCTACAGGATTTATTACTGCACAATCGGGCATTGACAAAAAAGTGCGCCAAGCCATGGTGGACAACAAAATGCTAGCGGGTGTGGTAAGCATGCCTTCCAATATTTTTGCCACCACGGGAACCAATGTCTCTATTGTGTTTTTGGATAAGAAAAATGATGGCAAAGTAGTGTTGTTGGATGCTTCAAATTTAGGCGAAAAAGTAAAAGAAGGCAAAAACCAAAAAACCGTTTTAAGCGAAGCCGAAGAACAAAAAATCATCGACACCTTTAACAACAAAGAAGCGCTTGACGATTTTTCTGTGGTAGTGGATTATGAAGAGATCAAAGCCAAAAACTACTCCCTAAGCGCAGGACAATATTTTGAAGTCAAAATTGAATATGTGGACATCACCGCTGAAGAATTTGAAACGAAGATGCAAAGTTTTGAAAAAGATTTAAGCGAATTGTTTGCAGACAGTAGCCGATTGGAAAGTGAAATTAAGAATAACTTGAAGAACCTGAACTATGAATCTTAAATTTGATGATTTATTAGTGCAGATTGAAAATGTACATGTTGATTTTCAAAAATATGCTGTACAACAAGTTAATTATGCACTAAGCATGCGTAATATTATTATTGGTTACTATATAGTTGAATATGAGCAAAACGGAGAAGACAGAGCAATATATGGAGAACATACGGTAAAAAAAATAGCCAAACATTTTACGCACATAAAAGGCTTTTCTGTACCCCAATTTTACCGTTTTAGGTTATTCTATTTAACTTATCCTGTAATATTCTCGGCAGTGATGAGAAAATTAGCATCCAATCAATTTTCTGGGAATCAAATTTTATCGGCACTGCCGATAAAATCAGAAAATCATTCACTTGAAGAAGACTACGCAATAGATCCAGAAGAAATGTTGAGTCGCTTAAGTTTTACGCATTTTATAGAATTACTTGCCATTGAAGAACCCTTAAAGCGCTTGTTTTATGAAGTTGAAGCTATAAAAAATAATTGGAGTGCAAGAGCATTAGGAAGAGCCATTAATACAATGCTTTATGAACGCACAGGCTTGTCTAAAAATAAAAAAGAGTTGGTAGAAAAGTTTTCAAAAAGTCATCACCTAAACGTTGTTGAAATACTTAGAAATCCTTACGTCTTAGAGTTTATGGGGCTGGAAGAAAAGCCAAGCTATACCGAAACAGACTTAGAAAATGCCATAATTAATCATTTGCAAGACTTTTTGACTGAATTAGGCAGAGGATTTTGTTTTGAAGCCAGGCAAAAGCGAATTACGTTTGACAATACCCATTACCGCATCGATTTGGTGTTTTACCATCGCATTTTAAAATGCCACGTACTTCTTGATTTAAAGATAGGGAAGTTTGACCATGCCGATGCAGGACAAATGAACATGTATTTGAACTACTACCGCAAAAATGAAATGACTGAAGGAGATTTTCCACCCGTTGGAATTATTTTATGCGCCAACAAAAACGATGCCTTGGTAGAATATACCACCACAGGATTATCCAATGAAATTTTTGTATCTAAATACATGGTAGAATTGCCCAGCAAAGAAGTTTTAGAAGCCTTTATAGCAAATGAAATAAAAGAAAATCAAACCAATGATGAAGCTAATGTTGATTAAAGAAATTAAGGCTTTTGAAAACGATTTAAGCGAATTGTTTGCAGAGCGTAGTCGGTTGGAAAGTGAGATTAAGGATAATTTGAAGAATTTTATTTATGGAAACTAAACTATTAAAAGATTTGTGCTTCCCAAATAAATGTGGTGTTTATGGTATCCCTGCTTCTGCAGAAGAATATAATATATCAAAAACTAGATATTTAAGAATTTCTGATATTTCAGAAGATGGATTGTTAATTAATACTGATAAGAAAAGTGTTTCAGACTCCCAAATCGATAAATATATATTAAAAGAAGGAGATATAGTCTTTGCCAGAACAGGTAATTCTACTGGGAAAAGCTATTATCATGAAGCAAAGAACGGTGAACTAGCATTTGCTGGTTTTTTGATAAAGTTTTCTTTAGACCCGTCAAAAGTAAATCCAAAATATTTAAGGTATTTTACTATTTCTAATGATTACAGAGAATGGGTTAAAAATTTTTCTTTAGGGAGTACAAGAGGAAATTTAAATGCTAATTCATTTGGTAACTGTCCAATACCTCTACCTTCAAGAAAACGACAAGATTTTTTGGTCAAAGTCTTATCCGATTTAGATGCCAAGATTGAGGTCAATAACCAAATCAACGCCAAGCTAGAAGCCATGGCCAAGACCTTGTATGAGTATTGGTTTGTGCAATTTGACTTTCCAAGCCCCCCAACCCCCGAAGGGGGAGCAAAACAAGGGAAGCCTTACAAATCCTCAGGAGGTAAAATGGTGTATAACGAAGAATTGAAACGGGAAATTCCTGAGGGGTGGGAAGTTTATAAGTTTTCTCAGTTAGGGGAATTTAAAAATGGAGTGAATTATGATCCATCAAATCCAGGAAATATTGCATGTCCAATTATAAATGTTAGAAACATAAGTGCATCTAGTTTTTTTATTAAAAATCATGACTTAGACAAAGTTTTTCTAAATCATTCAGATATTAAAAAGTACTCTGTAAATAAAAAAAGTATAATTATTGCACGGAGTGGAATTCCTGGTGCAACAAGATTGATTTCTGATATGGAAAAAAATACCTTATACTGCGGGTTTGCGATACATTTTGACATCAATAAGGCCTATAATAAATTACCCATATTTTTTTATTTAAAATCAATTGAAAAAGCTATTAATAGTGGATCAGGTGGAACTATAATGAAAAATGTAAATCAAGCAACCTTAAAATCTCAGAAGATTTGTCTTCCTGAAAATGAATATGTTATAAAAGAATTCGATAAAAAATTAAAACCAATTTTTGGTAAAATAAACTTAATTCAAAAAGAAAACCAAAAACTCACTGAGTTACGGGATTGGTTGTTGCCTATGTTGATGAATGGGCAGGTGAGGGTTGGTGAAGTTGAGGAATATGTGCGTGGTGAAGGTGAGTTGGGGATGGTTGCGGAGCGAGGAGAAGTTTATAAACATGAATAATGACTAGAATTAAAACAACCAAAGAAGAATTTGAGAATCGGTTTGATATAGGAGCTGGATATGGAGTTTCCAAACCAAATATTTTTAACAATCGTATATTTGATTTTAAAGTAGTCATTAAACCTACTCATAGAGATCTTAAATTCAATAATTGCTTATTCAAAAAAAAGGTTTTATTTAAAAAAGGATTTCATACAGTAAAAGTTCAGAGTAAACAAAATGAAGTCGAAGACTTTTTTGAAAATTCGGATATAAAGACAAATGAATTCGATATAAATGTGACATTTGAAAACAAGTGTGTATTCGATAAAGAACTTAATTTTAAGAATATTGTTTTTTCAGGTAAGGTGAGAATACACGACTGTAATTTAAACAAGATTAATTTTTATAATACTAGCTTTAACGATCTCGCAGATTTTTGGAACACGGAATTTAAAAAACCAGTTATTTTCCATAAAACTGACTTCAATTCTACAGCTGTGTTTAGCATGACTACATTCAAAAAAAATGTTTTATTTACTTATAGCTTGTTAGCTGGAAAGTCAATTTTTGCAAAAACGGAATTTAAAAAAGGATTAGATTTATCACAAGCTGTTATTTCTGGAGAATTACAATTGTTTGATATTCATTTTGAAGATGAAATGTTCGATACAGAATATTTTAAAAAATCTGAAAAATCACTTTACAGAGATGCAATTGACTCTGGTAAAACATGTATAGAATATGATAACGAAAAAAATGACTGCATAAAAACAAAGAAACTAAACATTCCTATTGAAAACAAAGTACACACATTTCAAATTTTAAGGAAAGCGTTTGAAGATGTTGGTAATTATAATGATTCTACGAAAATGAGAAGAGTTGAGAAATCAACATTGAGATTATTAAATCAACAATTGAGTAAAGAAAAGAAAAAGAGTGATTCTAGGATCTGGTACGCAAGATTTTGTAATTGGATACTTTCAGGTTTTAATGTCACATATAGAGATGTTTTTACGAATGATGGTCTCATATTATTATTAAATCGTTGGTCTAATAATTATAGGACTAACTTTTGGCGTGGTGTTTTCTTTACGATTATTGTAGCATCATTATTTTTAACCGCCACCTTATTATTTGATCAAAACACTTCATTTACCTTGAATCCTTCAAAATTTCAATGGAAAAGTTTAATCATATTCTTAAATCCTTTACATGATATAAAAGATATAATTCCAGACCCAAATATTGGATCGTATATTTTTGATTATTTAGGCAGAATATTTGTAGGCTATGGTATTTATCAAACTGTTCAAGCATTTAGGAAATTTAAGTAATCATGCCAAATAAACACGTTTATCTCAATAACAAGAAAAATAAAAAAAATGGTTTTAATAGAAAGCGTGGTTTTAGTAAGCCTGAGGCTGAAAGTGAGGAAGAAAAAATTGAACCTGTAATTCCAAAATTTCGTATCGATGGTTTTCGTACTGATTATGCTAATTTTAACCAAGCCTATGAGAATAGATATGCTAAAAGAACTATTGAATTTCCATCTTATATTGATTTAGTAGAAATACGTTTCTTTAGTGTTTTTAGCTTAGATCTTAAAAATAAATTTTACACAAAATATGGTTTGTTGCCCGTTTCTTACAGCGACTTTAATAAAACAGTAAGGTTTGAAATAGATGACGATTTACTTTTTCAAAATTTCAAGAATGATTTAGAATACATCATAAGTTATGATGACGAACTAAAATACAGCGGTAAAAGGTATAACTTAATAGCTTTGATATATAAGTTTAGCTTCATCGATAAAAGAAAACGAACTACGGATACATCGAGCTTAATCATTTCTACTATTCAATCAAACGCAGTTGAAACCGCAATTATTCAATTAGAAAGGCTAAAATCATATCTTAATTCAAATCAAGTTGCATTCAGTTTTAATGAATCTGAAGATTTAATTTATTTAAACGAAGCTTCTCAAGATGTGCTTAAAACAATTGAAGATAACTTTGACATTGTAAAAGCTATAACTAGTTCAAAAGCATTGAAAGTAAGACCAGGTCTTTTTGGAACTATGCATACTGAATATGGTTTTCAGGTTGAAGTTCCTGAAAACTTGCCAACTGTAGCCATAATTGATACAGGTGTTAATGTTCTTGAGCCCTTCACAGATTTAATCTTAGAAGACGGCATTAATGTCACAAATCAAAATATGTACGATGCAAATGGTCATGGAACTTTAGTTGCAGGTTTAGCTATTTTTGGTAATGATTTACCTTCGTCAGTACAAGAAACTTATAGAGCTAAATGCAAAATTTTACCTATAAAAGCCTTACATAGTGGTACAGACGGAATAAATTTTCCTTTATTGGTTGATGCTATAAAAGAAGCCAATCAAGAATATGGAGTGCGTTTTTTTAATATGTCATTGTCATTTCATCATAAAAATTACAATGAAAGCTACTCGGACTTTGCCTTTGAGTTAGATAAATTAGCTTATGAATTAGACATATTAATTTTTATTTCCGTTGGGAATTTTGATGATACAGCATTGATTGATTTACTTACTGCTAGCCATCATAAAGACCATAATTATCCAGAATTCTTTTATAAACTAGATGGAAATTCGCCAGTTCATAGTTGCGAAACAACTAATATCTGTACACCATCTGACTCTTTAAATAATATTTCAATTGGAGCTCTAGCAGGAAATTTAGATGATGAAGACAATTCAGATATAACCCCATACAATATCTATCCTGCTTATTATACAAGGAAATTTAATTTTGACTATGAACAAAAAATTAACGAAACTGATTTAAAGAGAAATCAAAAAAATAAGCATTTAAATAAACCAGATTTAGTTTTTGATGGAGGTGATTTGAGTAGAGAAGAATCGGGTTTGGAAGTTTTAGCTGATTTAGGAAGGTTTTTTCAAAGGACAACTGGTACAAGCCTGTCCACACCATTAATCACATCAATGGCTGCCGAAATTCTTCATTTATATCCTGACTTAGATACACAATCTATAAAAGCGCTTTTAATAAATTGTGCTGGATACTTTAAATCTGAAGATTTACCTGATTTTGAGAATAAATCAGATTTACTGAAAAAATTAATTGGATTTGGCATTCCTGATAAAATGAAAGCACTCTTTTCAGATGAAAATACCATTGCTATGATAATCGAAGATCAAATCAAACCACAAGAAATTTTGTCTATTCCTATATATTTACCTGATTATCTAAAAAAATCGGGGAATAAATTGATTTTCACTATTTCCTTGGCATATAGTTTTCCTCCAGACAAAGGAAATCATCTTAGTTACCTTCCGTTACATATTTCTTTTAATTTAGTTCGAAATGTGTCAATTTCAGCATTTGATGGTGAAAAGGAAGATTATATGATAAAGTCAGGAATTAGCTGGAGTGAAGACCATTTTGGAATAGGAAATCGACTTTTTTCTAACGCTCAAAGGAAAGAATATAGACTACAACCTAAAGATATTCAAGCTTTAGAAGGTGGAGTAGCTATTGCAATTCGCTGTTTAAACAAAACAAATATTGATGAAAGCCTGAAAGATTATTTGGAACAAAATAGTCATTCATTTTCATTGGTTATTGAAATTAAAGAAGAGTTGAAAAATGAAACAGAAAGTCAATTATACAATGAGGTAATTGCAATTAATGATGTTAGTATCATCGGAGAGACTAGTGCAGATTCAGTTATTGACTTAGATATTTAAAATTGTTTCTTTAAAGCCTTTTTTTCTTGTTCAATTAATTCTGACCAGATTTTAATATCGATTTTTTGACCAACTTTTTTATCTTCTAGTTGCTTAAAAAGAGTACGCTTAATAGCATTAATTAAAGTTTTTTGTATGCTATAGTAACTCAAACCTTGACATTGATTGACAATTTTATTCAAAGCTGTTTTTGGAGAGACAATGAAATTGCCTTTTTTTAAAGTTAGTTCAATCAATTCCTTAATCTGCAATTTAGTTGGCAATTCAAATTTCAAATTAACATCAAATCTTCTAGTTAAAGCATCATCAATCATATTTTCTTGGTTGGTTGCAGCAATTACAATTGAAGATTGCGGCAGATAATCGAAAAGTTGCAAAATTGTGTTGACAACTCTTTTCATTTCACCATGGTCTTGGTTGTAGTCTCTGACTTTTCCAAGAGAATCAAATTCATCTATAAAAATTATGCTTTCTTCAAGAGCTGCCTTTTTAAATACTTTTGAAAGATTTTTACTTGTCTCACCTAGCTTAGAAGAAACAATGGCTCCCAAATTTACAACGTACATTGGTTTATCAAGTTCACCTGCTATCACATAAGATGCAAGTGTTTTTCCGCAACCAGATGAACCATGTAAAAGCAACTTATTCGAAACGGGTAAATCGTATTTGCGTAATAATTCAACCGACTTATTTTCTTTGATAAATTGGATTAGTTCTTGTCTTACCTTTTCGTCTATAACTAAATTATTCAATCGATAATCAGAAGTTAATTTATCGATAACTAAGTCACTAAATTCTTTTTCACTTTGCTGATTAAAATAGTGATTGGAACCAACTTTTGTAAGGTGACCTGTTTTTCTTTGAGAATCTTTGATAAGTGATTGTAGTTGCAAAGCAAGGTTTGTTTTCTTGCTGTCTTTATAAAAATCAACAAATTCACTCAATGATTTCAAAAGACTTTCACGGTCATTTTCCAAACCGTGTTTTGCTATATCCTTTATGTAATCGATTTGTGCCAAAAAGTAATTTTCAAACAAATATATTATTATACTTCAAAATACGGTATATTTTTAACAACAATAATTATTTTTGAATTTTAATCCTGATAATGAAATACCGCAGATAAAATAAAAACCAACCCCATGATCGCAACTCAACTCCCTGTAATAAATTTTCTACAAGCTCCAAATGTACAATTTGTCATTCCTGTATATCAACGAAATTATGATTGGTCTAGTCATGAGTGCAATCAGTTACTAAACGATATTATTAGTGTTTACCAATTAGAAAAGGGTTCTCATTTTATAGGTAGTATAGTGTTTATCCACGAGGGAGCATACAGCACTCGAGAGGTTAAAGAATTGGTTATTATAGATGGCCAGCAAAGGCTAACTACCATAAACATCCTGTATGTGGCGCTCTATCGTTTTGCTAAAGCGACCCAACAAAATCATGAAGCAGAAAAACTCTACAACATGTTTCTAACCAATCAATACGTGCAAAACGAGTCCAGTAAGCTAAAGTTGAAACAAACCGATTCTAATTCACAAGCTTTTAAAGCAATTATGAATGGAACAGAAAAAGAATTTGACACTTACTCCAATGTAATTGAAAATTTCAACTTTTTTAGTTCAAAAATAAACGAATCTAATTTTCAGCTTATCCTTAATGGCTTATCGAGATTAATTTTTGTAGAAATTTCCTTAGAACGAGACAAAGACGATCCACAACGAATATTTGAGAGCTTAAATTCAACAGGCTTAGATTTATCACAGTCGGATTTAATTAGAAACTATATTCAAATGGATCTTCCCCCACTCCAACAAGAAAAAGTGTTTAACCAAATTTGGAATCCAATCGAAGAAAACGCTAAAGATTTACAGCGCCAAAAATCTTTGGTTTCTGAGTATATACGGGACTATTTAACCCTCAAAAAGAAGAAAATACCCAACAAAAACAAGGTTTACGAGGAATTTAAGAAGATGTACCAGGATAAAAATGAAGCCTACCAAGAAGAACTTGAAAATATAAAGTCGTATTCGGTACATTACAAAAAATTGGTCAACCCAAATACGGTTAAAAATGAAGCTGTAAAAAGGGAGTTAACCTATATAGCAAGATTAGAGGTAAACGTGGCTTATCCTTTTTTACTGCAAGTATTTGAAGATGCAGATAATGGTATCATAACCAATGAAATTCTAGTAAAAATACTCCAACTAATACAATCTTATACATGGCGTAGATTTATTGTAGGATTACCAACCAATGCGTTAAACAAAGTATTTATGACGCTCTATTCAGAGGTAGATACAGAAGATTATTACGAATCTTTGGTGTTAGCATTGTACAAAAAGCGAGGAAGCGGAAAATTCCCAAATAATCAAGAAGTAATAAGTGCGTTGAAGGACAAAGATGTTTACAATATTCAAACAAAAAACAAGAATTACTTTTTTGAATTACTAGAAAATTTCAACAACAAAGAATATGTAAATACATCCAATCCTAGCATTTCAATTGAGCATATCTTTCCACAAAACCCAAATGAAGTCTGGACTGAGAACCTAAGCAAAGAAGAGTTTTTCTTGTTTAAGGAACGCTATTTAAACACCATTGCTAATCTTACTCTGTCGGGTAATAATGGAGCTTTAAGCAATAAATCTTTCCAAGAAAAACAAAAAATGAACAATAACGGAGGAGAGCAAGGTTATAAGTACAGTCGCCTTTGGTTAAATTCATTTTTAAATACAGTAGAAAATTGGAATGTTGCTCATTATGAAAAACGTTTTGAATTGATTGCTGAACGTTTTTTAAAGATCTGGGAATATCCAGAAGTAGATCTACATGAAGTAGATACCGACACAGAAGTAAACATTTTTGAAGCGGAACCTCCCACTTTTAAAAAACTAGAGTATTTTTATTTTTGAAGATACAAAATACGAAGAAAGTGCAGTTGCATCCATGTATCACCAAATTGTAAAGGCTTTATTTGAACGAAATCCTAAGTTACTTATTGAAAATCAAGAAGTGATTAAAATTTCAAAAAATAGTGAAGACTTTAGGTCGCCATCAGAAATTTCAAATGGTTATTATATAGAGTCTAATACCGATAGTAGGTCAAAATTCAATTATTTGAAAAAATTACTAAGTATATATGACCTAGAAGATGAGCTTAGCATTAAATACCAAGATGATGCCACTCGAAGCTTTAGTAAAAGCCGGCATAAGGTAAGAAACGACTATTGGAAACGTATTTTGAACAAGCTTGAAGGCACAGAACTCTTTGCCAACGTAAAACCATCCAAAGACCATTGGCTAAGCACAGGAGCAGGGAAAACTGGTATTTCTTACACTATGGTGATTTCGAGAAAATATGCTAGAATCGAATTAACACTTAGTAGCTCCAAAAAAGAAAATAACAAACAGTATTTTAACCAATTACTAGCTAAAAAAGATAAAATAGAAAATATTTTCGGGAATCAGTTAGAATGGGAATTACTGCCCGAAAGTAAGATGAGCCGTATTAAATTTGAAATTACCCACGTCAACTTATTTGATGAGAACACTTGGGATGAAATGGATAAGTTTTTTATAGAATATCTGCCTAAGTTTGAAAGTGCTTTTAAAGAATATTTACTTATTTTGTAGGTATGCTCTATTAATTAGTTGAAATTAAATTTAACTTATAAGTGAATTAAACTTGTAAATTAACCTAAAAGTGAATACATTTGCACAAATAAAACCTTTATTCAAATACAAACAGGTGGCTTATTATTCTGTTTGTTTAGAAGAAGACGAGCAAACACTATATGATAAGTTTGTAGCTAAACATACAAGTGAAAATTTAAATAAACTATATCATATTCAGAAGTGGCTTCAAGTGGTTGGAAAAAAATATGGTGCACAACAACGTTTTTTTAGAAATGAAGCAAAAAATGCAGACACATCAGCTCTGCCACCTAGAGGAAAAGACCGAGAGCCTTATTTTGTAGAATTTGGAAAAAAGAAAGCAAATAACCTAAGACTGTATTGTTTAAGAGCTAACTCAAAAGTAGTATTTCTTTTTAGTGGAGATATTAAAACAGCAAAAAAAGCACAAGAATGTCCCAACGTAAAACCACATTTTGAATTAGCAAATGCATTGACAAAAGCAATAGACAAAGCCTTTCGTGACAAAGAAATCAGATGGATTGAAGATGATACATTAATTATTTGTGATGAAGATTTTATATTGGAATATTAAAAACAAAAACTATGAAATTTCCTAAAGAAAATCAACTAGATAACTGGTTAGAAGAAAATAAGAATCCAGAGATAGATCGATTTATAGAACGAAATTTGGAAATTACTCAACAAGTTTGCGTCATTTTGAAAAATAGAGGGATTAAGAAAAGTGAATTCGCTAAGATGCTAGGCAAACAAGCATCTGAAGTTTCAAAGTGGTTATCTGGAACACATAATTTAACGCTCAAAAGTATTACTAAAATGGAGATTGCCTTAGGTGTTGATTTAATGAATCCTGAGCCAAATTACATCTATTTAGGTAAGATTGATGGCAGTCAAAAAAGCTATGAAACA
>JAIUMH010000056.1 GCA_022565635.1 Flavobacteriaceae bacterium
TAGAGCATCTCCCTTTTAAGGAGAGGGTCCTGGGTTCGAGCCCCAGCCAGATCACAAATTTAAGTTCTGAAGTTAGTGGGCGAGAAGTTTATCCCGTGATAGATTTCAAGAGAATAAAATGACCGTAGAAATCTTTTACGGGAAGCCCCAGCCAGATCACAAATTTAAGTTCTGAAGTTGGTGGGCGAGAAGCCTGTCCCGTGATAGATTTTAAGAGAATAAAATGACCGTAGAAATCTTATACGGGAAGCCCCAGCCAGATCACAAATTTAAGTTCTGAAGTTCGAGCTTAATTTGATAATACAAAAGCTTAATTAAGTACTTTTACCCAAACAAGTATTTAATATTAGAAAAAATTTAAAACTCCTCTTAACAAATAAGAGGTTTTTTTTTATCTTTACCTTTTTGCCCAGGTGCTGGAATTGGTAGACAGGCATGGTTGAGGGCCATGTGTCCGTTAGGGCGTGCGGGTTCGACTCCCGCTCTGGGCACTTTTACAAATTCTCAAGTTTAATTTTTTTTTGCATCTACTCTCTCTTTTTAATAGCTAATCAAGAACTATTAAGTAGATAATATATCTTTTATTTTTTTGGTCATTACCCACCTTAGCAAGGAATAAATTCAAGTTATACAAAAACTATTTTGTAAACTGAATTAGCAAAAACTAATCTGACCATCAAATAAGGCTGTATATTTTGTTTATGATTATGCGAATTTAATTCTATCGAGATTTAAAACTGTGTTATCTTAAAAACTCACATTAAAATCGACATTAACTAGTTAGATTTATTAGTTGAAGTAACTTTTTAAAAATGACATACTCAAATAAATAAAGCCTAACTTAAAAGTCAGGCTTTATTTAATGTATCTCAAATCAAAAATTAACCATTCATGGAGAGCAGAAACTCTTCATTTGATTTAGATTGTTTAATTCTCTCATTTATAAATTCCATAGCTTCAACAGGATTCATATCTGCAAGATAGCGTCTCATGATCCACATTTTCTGCACTATGCTTTCTGAAAGCAGTAAATCATCTCTTCTGGTACTAGAGGAGTTCAAGTCAATAGCTGGGAAAATTCTACGGTTAGCAATTTTTCTATCCAATTGAAGCTCCATGTTACCAGTTCCTTTAAACTCTTCAAAAATAACTTCATCCATTTTTGAACCAGTATCTGTAAGTGCAGTGGCAATAATAGATAATGAACCACCATTTTCTATGTTACGAGCGGCTCCAAAAAAACGTTTTGGTTTATGAAGAGCATTAGCATCAACACCACCACTCAACACCTTACCACTAGAAGGCTGAACAGTATTGTAGGCCCTAGCTAAACGAGTGATAGAATCTAGCAAGATGACCACGTCATGACCACTTTCAACCAGACGCTTTGCTTTTTCAATCACGATATTAGCAACTTTTACATGTTCATGGGCTTCTTTATCAAAAGTAGAAGCTATCACTTCTCCATCTACATTACGTTGCATGTCGGTAACTTCTTCAGGCCGCTCATCAATAAGTAAAACAATCTGATAAACTTCAGGATGATTAGCCGCAATTGCATTAGCAATATCCTTTAATAACATAGTTTTTCCAGTCTTTGGCTGAGAAACAATCATGCCACGCTGTCCTTTTCCTATGGGCGAGAACAAGTCCATAATTCTAGTAGAAACACTAGCTCTACGTTCTGCTAATTTGAATTTTTCTTGTGGAAAAAGCGGTGTTAAATGTTCAAATGAAACTCTATCTCTTACCACCTTTGGATCTAAACCATTAATTTTATTAATTCTGATTAAAGGAAAATATTTTTCACCTTCTTTGGGAGGCCTTACCTGACCTAAAACGGTATCTCCTGTTTTTAATCCAAATAATTTAATTTGTGATTGAGACAAATAAATATCATCTGGAGAAGATAAGTAATTATAATCTGAAGATCTTAAGAAACCATATCCATCAGGCATTAATTCAAGAACACCTTCGCTTTCTATAATAGCGTCAAACTCGTAATCCGGTTTGTTGTATTTGTTATTCTGTGAATTATTTTTAGAATTTGAATCTGTTTTTGCAGATTTTGAATCTATTTTTGCAGATTTTGAATCTTGTTTTTTAGAATCGTTTTTGGTCTGTTTGCTGTGTGCTTTTACCTGAGATTTCTTTTTGTTCTGATGATGATCAACTGCTGTTTTAACCTCGTTGCTTTTTTTGTTTTGATCTTTACCAGAATTTACTTTGGCTTCTTCTTTTGGGTGGGATGTATTGGTTTTAGAAGAATCAGATTTTTTAGGTGTTGCATCAGACTTAAAGGGATGTTGCGCTTTTTTTGATTCTGTGCGCTTTTTAGGAATTACCGGCTCATCCTTCTTAATGCGCTTTCTTTGTGGCTTTTTATTTTGATTTGAAGCAGACGCAGCCTTTGAAGAAGATTCTTGAAAAGCACCAGCACTAGAAACTCTTTCAGAAGATTTTTCAGTTGAATTTGCTTTGTCTTTATTCAAGTAAGCCTTTATTTTTTCAGGATTAGCCGCTTGGAAGTCAAGTATTTGATAAACTAAATCTAACTTCTTTAAGCTTCTAAATTTTGGTATACTGAGTTCTTTAGCCATTGCCTGCAACTCAGTCAATTTCATTGATTTTAATTCGATTATTTCTAACATGAATACATTAAATATTTTGAATAATAAGTATTTGATTATTGGTTACTTAAACCGTCTTGAAGAGAATTATGATGCAATTATACAACATTATTTTAATTTTACACAGCCATATTTAAAAAATCGTTTATTTTTGTAAAAAAATTAAATCGATATTATGATTCAAAGAATTCAAAGCCTTTATCTACTTATTGTAGTTATACTTTGTTCTTTATTGTTAAGTACTTTCCCTTTGTGGCAAAATGATTCGGCAGTTGCTGAATTTGCTACCGATTATTCAATAAGTTTAATAGGGGTGAGCGCTTCAGGATTATTGGCATTATTAAGTATATTTCTCTTCAAAAACAGAAAATTACAATTTGTTTTGGGAAGATTGAATATTCTTATCAACTTTTTTATAATAGGATTTTTTGTTTACTGGTCTCTAAATTTATCTGGAGAAACTAATGTTTCTGAGAAAGGTATTGGGATGTTTGTGCCCCTTGTTTCTATCGTGTTTTTAGTATTGGCTAATAAAGCCATTAAAAAGGACGAAGATCTCGTAAAATCTGTAGACCGATTCAGATAAAACCTATAATCTTAGTGTGTTAGTGATAAAAGCCTGAAATATAATTTCAGGCTTTTGTTTTTATCAACCATTAATTCAAGTTTCATTAAAAAACACCGCAAGTATAAAATTCATCTCTTTTTAAACTATAATTTTAATATTTAAAAAAATGCTTGACTAAAGTTGAAATCACTAAATCAAGATGAATAGAATAATCAGCTTCGTAAATTTCTTTATTATTGAAATTCTATTCCGTTAGAATAAAAGTTGAGGCTTTAAGACATCTATTAATTTATTACTTGAAACTCAAATAATATCAATATTTAAATTGCAACTAAAAACCGACTTAAACTAATAAAGACCATCAATTAAAGCTTCTTGGCCCCATAAAGTTAGCTGTTGTGGTTTCAATCAATTCATCACGATTATAAATTCCTATCTTCAACTTTGTTTTGTTACCTTCTAATTCAGTGGGAGGTAAATTAATAAACAAACTGCCTTCGCTCATTCCTTGTTCTGGAACACTTTCAAAATCATTCTTCACCAACTTCACTTCGCCTGTGTGTGAAATGAGTCTAAAATTAAGCGAATCTATTTGACGTGTTGTTTTATTGATTAACTTGTAGGTGTAGACATTTCTCAATTGTCCATCCTCTAAAGTTTCAAAGAGATTTCCTGGCAATCTTAAAATTCTAGCTTCAATATCACTTCTAATAAATAATAAGCCAATTAATATCCCAGTTAAAATAGTTAAAACAGCAGCATAAGCTTTCATTCTAGCAGTAAGCTTAAACTTTTTTCCTTTACTAATATTTTCTTCTGAAGCATACCTAATTAAACCTTTGGGTTTATTGATTTTTTCCATGATATCATCACACTCGTCAATACATGCAGTACAGTTCACGCATTCTAATTGGGTACCGTTTCTAATGTCTATACCCGTAGGACAAACATCAACACACTGAAAACAATCAATACAATCACCGTGACCTAAGGCTTCTCTATCTTCATTTTTCCTAAACTTCTTTCTGCCATTTTCTGCTTCTCCTCGCACATGATCATAAGCAACTACTACAGATTTTTCATCTAATAATACACTTTGCATTCTTCCGTAAGGGCAAGCAATAATGCAAACCTGTTCTCTAAACCAAGCAAACACAAAATAGAAGACAGCTGTAAAAATAAGCAAAGGAATAAAAGTGCCTAGATTATCTGATGGACCTTCAGTAATGTATTTTAGAAGTCTGTCACTTCCTACCAAATAAGCAAGAAAAACATTAGAAATAAAAAATGAAATTAAAGCAAAAATAAACCATTTTAATCCTTTTTTGGTGATTTTTTCTTTATTCCATTCCATTCGGTCTAACTTACGTTGTTTATTCCGGTCACCTTCAATGGCATATTCAATTCTTCTAAACACCATTTCCATGAATATGGTTTGTGGGCAAATCCAACCACAGAAAATTCTTCCAAAAGCAACAGTAAATAAAGCAATGAAAACCACTAAAATAATCATGGAGATAACAAAGAGATAAAAATCTTGTGGCCAAAACGGAAAACCAAAAATATTAAATCTTCTTTCCAGGACATTAAACATCAGGAACTGGTTGCCATTTATTTTTATAAATGGAGACAAAAACAAAAAGGCCAAAAGAAAATAGCTTACCCATTTTCGGTATTTATAAAATACACCTGAAGGTTTTTTAGGATACACCCAAGCGCGTTTGCCTTGGTCATCCATTGTTCCTATATGATCTCTAAAATTATCTTTATTCTGTTCCATTTTATTTTTGAATAAAAAGGCTAATCTGTTGATTTTTAAAAGTCAACTTCATAGCCTCAATTACTTCATTCTAATTAAATTTTATTCTTCGCCTTCCCAAAGGTCTCCTTCAGGAGCTTTCCCATCAGCGGGATCATTCTCTTGCAAGGTGAGAACGTAAGAAGCAACTTGTTGCATTTCTTTAGCGGTTAAATCTGATTTCCAAGAAACCATTCCTTTCCCTGTTCTACCACCTTCGCTTATCACTTTAAAAACATTTTTGATGCCTCCCCCAAGAATCCAGTATTCATCTGTTAAGTTGGGACCAATTCCACCGCCACCATCAGCTCTATGGCAAGCTACACAATTAGCAGTAAAAACCTTTTCCCCTGCTTTTAGGTCGTCTTTATCTTCTAGGAAAGTAACATTATCAACGTTTATTAAATCTTCAGCAGTAGCCAAATACGCTTCAATTTCTTCTTGAGCAATTGCTACTTCACGCTCGTACTCTTCAGCTTGGGTGTAATCTCCAATAACATGAAATCTAACCAAATAAATGATTCCAAATACAATAGTTGCATAGAATCCGTATAACCACCATGGCGGAAGTCTGTTATCTAATTCTTTAATTCCATCATAATCATGGTCTAAGATAATTTCATGCTCTTCCTCAATTTCTTTAGATTGAGTCATGCTTTGCATTAAATTCTCCCATTTCTGTTCAAACTTAGAAATTTTGGCTTTTTCGGCCGCATGATAACGCTCTTTACCTTCTTCAGTTAAAGATAGATAGAGCACATTTCTTAATGAAGCAATAGAAGCTTCAACTGCAATTGCAAAGACCAAAACTATTCCTATAAATACGCCAGCAAATGGATATTCTAAGATAGCCCACTCACCAGGAGGCGTTTCCATTAAGTATTCAGTACCAGCAACGGCAATGGCTACTAAAACTACAACTCTTAAATAAGATGCAAATGATTTCATTGTTCTTTTGTATTTATAGGTTCTTCATCGTTTAGGGGCATTTCACTCACATTGTTTATATACTCCTTTTTCGCTGTAATTACCCACCAAAATAGGATGACAAAAAAGCTAAAGAAAATGAGCAAGGAAAAGATGGGATATATTTCAATCCCTTCTATACCTTCTAAATATTGTTTTGCAAATTTCATTGTATTTGGTATTAGTTAGAAGCTTGACTTGCTTCTGGTTCAACTATTTTAATATCTGTTCCTAATCGTTGCAAATAGGCTATAATGGCAGTTATTTCTCTATTTTTCATTTCTACAAATTCTAAACCATTTTCCTCTGCATACTTTTTATCAGCTTCATAAGACTTCACAAAATCTGGATCATTATAAAGATTTTGCTCAATCTGAGTTCCTTGATCTAACATGCTTTTTTGAGCATTTTCTATATCTTCTTCAGAATAAGGAACGCCTAATTTTGCCATAGTTTTCAACTTAGACTCTGTATGAGATTTGTCTAACTCGTTAGCTATAAGCCATTGATAAGCTGGCATAATTGACCCAGAACTAGTACTCTGTGGATCATACATATGGTTAAAGTGCCAATTGTCTGAATACTTTCCACCAACTCTCAATAAATCTGGACCCGTTCTTTTACTTCCCCAGAGGAATGGACGATCATACACGTATTCTCCACCTTTTGAGTATTCTCCATAACGTTCTACTTCAGAACGGAAAGGTCTAACCATTTGTGAGTGACAGCCTACACAACCTTCTCTAATGTAAATATCTCTACCTTCCAATTCTAAAGGCGTATAAGGGGTTACACTGGTTATGGTTGGTACATTAGATTTCACTAATAATGTAGGTATAATCTGAACAACACCACCTATTAATATAGCTATTGTAGCCAAAATAGTTAATTGAACTGGCTTTCTTTCTAACCAAGTATGGAAAGCCTCACCAGCAACTCTTCCACTTTTAATTCGTTTAAGCGGAGCCGCTTCTGCCAATTCATCTTCAACACTAGAACCTGCTTTTATAGTCATTACAACATTGTACAGCAACAAGAACATACCAAAGATGTAAAGTGATCCTCCAATGGCTCTCATCCAGTACATAGGCATAATTTCTGAAACAGTTTCTAAGAAGTTTCCGTAAACTAAGGTTCCATCAGGATTAAAATCTTTCCACATTAAGGCCTGAACAAAACCTGCTACATACATAGGAAGTGCGTATAACACAATCCCTAAAGTTCCTACCCAAAAGTGAGCATTAGCTAAAGATACAGAGTGTAATTTTGTTTTAAACAACTTAGGGATTAAGAAATAGATCATACCAAAAGTTAAGAAACCATTCCAGGCTAAAGCTCCAACGTGAACGTGAGCAATAATCCAATCCGTAAAGTGAGCAATGGCATTAACGTTTTTTAAAGAAAGCATTGGGCCTTCAAAAGTAGCCATACCGTAACCCGTAATTGCTACCACCATAAACTTTAATACTGGGCTAGTACGTACCTTATCCCAAGCACCTCTTAAAGTTAAAAGTCCGTTGATCATCCCTCCCCAAGAAGGCATAATTAACATTACCGAAAAAGTAACTCCTAAATTTTGCGCCCAATCTGGTAAAGCTGAATACAACAAATGGTGAGGTCCTGCCCAGATATAAATAAATATTAAAGACCAAAAGTGAATAATAGATAATTTGTAAGAATACACAGGTCTATTAGCTGCTTTTGGTACAAAATAATACATCAAACCTAAAAAGGGTGTGGTTAAGAAAAATGCAACCGCATTATGTCCATACCACCATTGCACCAACGCATCTTGAACGCCTGCATAAGCCGAATAAGATTTTAAAGCAGATACCGGAAGTGCTAATGAATTAAAAATGTGTAAAACCGCTACAGTAACAAAAGTGGCTAAATAAAACCAAATAGCTACATATAAATGACGCTGTCTTCTTTTTAGTATTGTTCCTATTAAGTTCCACCCAAAAGCTACCCAAACTACAGCAATAGCAATATCTATTGGCCATTCTAATTCGGCATATTCTTTAGAGCTAGTAAAACCAAGAGGTAGCGTAATAGCTGCGGCAACTATAATTAACTGCCACCCCCAAAAATTTAAATTACTTAAAGCATCACTAAACATTCTTGCTTTTAGCAATCGTTGAGAAGAGTAATAAACCCCAGCAAAAATAGCATTCCCTACAAAGGCAAAGATAACCGCGTTGGTATGCAAGGGTCTTAATCGCCCAAAGCTTAACCAAGAAATCCCATCAGTGACCTGTGGGAAAATAAACATAAAGGCTAAAAGTAGCCCGACAGCCATTCCAATAATCCCCCAAAATATTGTGGCGTAGAGGAACTTTTTTACGATTTTGTTGTCGTAATGAAATTGTTGTACTTCCATAGATATTACTTGTTTTGATCGTTTTCTATTGAATTTTTTGAATCTTCTTTTACTAATTCATCATCAAAAAGCATTCTTACTGATGGTGTATAACTGTCATCATACTGTCCATTTCTTACAGATACTATAAATACCACTAAAAAAATGATAGCTACTAGAATACTTATTGCTAATAATCCGTAAATCACATTCATGAATTCTATTTTGAGACAAAAATAAGAGAGAACAAAAGCTTAAAAAATGACCTTAATCATATTTGTGAAGAAATGTTAAAACAATTTCATAAATTCCATAATTGATAATTAAACGTTTACTTGCAATCATTAATGTAATGGACTTATCAAATTTAATTGGTTATGAAATACCTTTCAATCATTCTTGTTTTTTGTGCTTTTAACCTACAAGCGCAACTGCTCACAGAAGCTTCAAATTTTACTCAAAAAGACAGTCTAAGAGGTGGTCTTCGATTTGAAAGAACATGTTTTAACGTCTTGCATTACGATTTAGACGTTCAAATCAATCCTGATGATAAATATATTTCAGGGAGTAATACAATTACTTTCAAAATACTTGAAACTACACAAAAAATACAACTTGACCTCTATAAAAATTTAACAATAGATTCTATTGTTAGTAAAAATCAACAACTAAAATTTGAACGTATTCACAATGCTGTTTTTATTGAATTTGAAGATGAAATAAAAAAAGGAGAAACCCAGAAAGTAGAAGTTTTTTACCGCGGAAAACCAACTGAGGCTAAGCGTGCACCATGGGATGGTGGTTTTGATTTTAGTAAAGACCATCAAGGAAATCACTTTATTGGCGTTGCTGTTCAAGGTGATGGCGCTAGTTTATGGTATCCCAACAAAGACCATTTAAGTGATGAACCTGACAATGGTGCTAATATTAAAGTAAGCGTTCCCAACGGACTCATGAATGTTTCTAACGGAAGGTTGATTGAAAAAATTCCACAAGAAAACAACTATACAAAATGGCATTGGGAAGTTACACAACCTATCAATAATTACAATATTACAGTAAATATTGGAAAATATGTCAACTTTAAAGACCAATACAAAGACTTAGACTTGGATTATTATGTTTTAGAAGACCATCTTGAAATTGCTAAAGTCCACTTTGAGCAAGTGCATGAAATGATGGATTGTTTCTATGACAAATTTGGTGAATATCCATTTGTAGAAGACAGTTTTAAGCTTGTTGAAACACCCTATTTAGGAATGGAACATCAAAGTTGTGTGGCTTATGGAAATCAATATAACTTTGGGTACATGGGTAACGATTTATCTGGCACTGGAAAAGGATTAGATTGGGATTTTATCATTATTCATGAGTCTGCACACGAATGGTTTGGCAACAGTGTTTCTGTGGCAGATATTGCCGATTTGTGGATTCATGAGGGTTTTACCACCTACGCTGAAGGGGTTTTCATAGAATGCAAAAACGGCTATAATGACGCGATGGATTACCTCTATGGAATTAGAAGAAATATTGAAAATAAACGCCCATTAATCGGAACTTACGGCGTGAATCATTCTGGACCAGGAGATATTTATTATAAAGGAGCAAACATGATTAATACACTTCGTTCCATTGTTAATGACGACGAATTGTGGTGGAAAACTTTGAAGAATTTTGCTGAAAGTTTTAAACATCAAATCACCAACACCAATGAAGTTATTGACTTTTTTAACCGTGAATTAGAACACGATTATTCATCATTTTTTGACCAATACTTAAACTACAAAGATATTCCTGTTTTACAAATTAAGAAAAAAGGCAGAAATAAAATACAAATGAAATGGAAGGCGCACGCCAAACAGTTTGAAATGCCCATTTTTGTAAGTTTTATTGATGAAAATAAGGTTTATCAAATAAATCTTGATCGAAACTGGACAACTACAAATTTAAAAATGAAAGATCTTCAAAAACTAAGAATAGATAATTATACCAGCTATTTTGATATTGAATACCTGGATGAAGAGTAACACCATTAATTCATTTTGACTCCAAACTTTTTTAAATCTTTCCAAAAATCAGGATAAGATTTTTCAACTACTTCTGGTGCTTCAATATGCAGAGGAGTAACAAAACTCGCCAAAGCAAAAGCCATAGCCATTCGATGATCTTGATAAGTTTTAATTTGTTGATTTGAATTTAATTTTTCTGGGCATTTAAAAATTAAGGAATTTAATGTAGTACTAACTTCTGCGCCCAATTTTTCCATCTCAATTTTAAGTGCCTCAATTCTGTCTGTTTCTTTAATTTTTAATGTTTCAAGTCCAGTTAATTCCATATCAATGCCTAAAATTAATCCAACTACAGCTAAGGTCTGGGCTAAATCAGGAGTTTGATTTAAATCTAAATTTATTTTTTTGGGAAGAATCTGACTGTTTTTTTCTAAAGTAATCTTATTGTCTAAGAAAGTAGTATAAACTCCAAGCTTTTGAAAAAACTCAGCAACGTAAGCATCTCCTTGTTTAGAGTTTTTAAAAAAAGTATGAAGCTGAACTTTTTTTACTGGACTTAATAAAAAAGCACCATAAATATAGGAAGCAGAACTCCAATCTGATTCGATTGACAGCGTTTTAGTAGCTTGCAAATTTTGTGGTTCAACAAATAAAATTTGGTCTTTAAAATATACCTTAAAACCAACTTCTTGCATCAAATCAACACTCATTTTTAAATAGGGTAATGAGGTTATTTTACCATGAAGACTAATTTGAATACCTTTTTCTAAGTAAGGACCTATAAGGAGTAAAGCGGTAATGTATTGACTACTTACTGAAGCATCTAATGAAATTTTGTTAGTAGAAATTTTTGCTGGATAAATTTGAAGCGGAGGAAAACCTTCCTTGTTAAGATAATCTATTTTACAACCAAGGCTACGTAGTGCTTCTACAAGAATTTTTATGGGTCTTTGATGCATCCTTGTACTCCCTTTAATAACCACTTTTTGAGTTGTAGTTACAGACAAAAATGCAGTTAAAAAACGCATTGCTGTACCGGCATGCCCTACATTAATTAAGTCTTTCTTATCCGCTAGAGCCTTTTGCAGAATTTGCGTATCCTTAGAGTTGGATAGGTTAATTAAATTTAAATTACCAAAAAGCGCCTGTAAGATTAAAAGCCTATTGCTTTCGCTTTTAGAACCCGCAATGTGCAACTCCAAAAAATTCTCCTTTACTAAATGCTGATCAAAACTTAACTGAATCATTAGTTTTGCTTAATCTTAGATCTAAATTTAAAAAAAGTAACTATAAAACCATAAACAAAACCACTACCTATGTTTGCAACAAAGAAGCGCAATAAGTTATCTGACGCAAAACGTTTTTCTATAAACAAACTTAGATCAAACTTATAACCTATACCTAAATCTACTAAGTTGTAAATAACAATAAAGGCAATGGCTAAACTAGCAACAGATTTTAAAAAACCGGGGGTATGGATAACTTTTGAAAACATTTATTTTAATTTAGGATTATTGTGATGCCTGTTATGGTCTCGTTTGGTTTTTATATCTAATTTTTTGTCAAATGCTTCTTGTAAGTTGACCCCTGTTTGATTGGCTAAGCAAAGACAAACAAAAACAACATCAGCTAATTCCTCACCAAGGTCTTTGCATTTATCTGATTCTTTTTCAGATTGTTCACCATACCTTCTAGCAATAATACGAGCCACTTCACCTACTTCTTCAGTAAGTTGAGCCATATTGGTTAATTCATTAAAATACCTAACACCGTGTGTGTTAATCCATTCATCTACGGCTTTTTGAGCGTCTTTAATTTGCATTGCAATAAATTTTGTTTTACAAAGATAAATTTCATTTATCAATTGAATGATTAATCATCAAAAAAACCACTCACTATATTTTTAATCCCAAGAAAAATTAACCACATAGCTAAAAAAAGGATTACTAAAGCCAAAATTAATATAGGAATAAATAAGAATTTATCTTGATTATTAAAAGCGCTAAACAACACTGCTGGACCTATAAAAATTAAAGGCAATGAAAAAGCGAGTAGGCGGATTCCCTTAAATAATTTTTCTTTATTTGTATGTGGTTGTTTATTACTCATTACCCAAAACTTTTCTCACACTTTTATGGTGATTCAATAGCTTCTTTGCTTCTTCTTCAGAAATTTGCATTTCTTGCTGAATCATTTTGACACCACGTTGAAAAAGTTTTTCATTATTCAATTGCATATCAACCATCTTGTTTCCCTTCACCTTTCCTAATTGAATCATAAGTGTAGTTGAAATCATATTAAGAAGCATTTTTTGAGCTGTTCCTGCTTTCATTCTTGAGCTTCCCGTCAAAAACTCAGGACCCACTACAACTTCAATAGGGAATTCAGCAGCTAAAGCCAATGGACTTTGTGGATTACAAGTAATAGCACCCGTAATAATATTTTTTTTTCTAGCCTCTTGAATACCCGCTACCACATAAGGTGTAGTACCTGATGCGGCTATACCAATTAAGCTATCATTTTCATTAATTGAATACTCTTGAAGGTCTTTCCAGGCCTGAGTAGTGGAGTCTTCTGCATTTTCTACTGCATGTCTCAAAGCAGTATCTCCTCCGGCAATTAGTCCTATTACTTTTCCTGGACTAACCCCAAAAGTTGGTGGACATTCGCTTGCGTCTAACACACCTAACCTTCCACTTGTTCCAGCTCCAATATAAAAAAGACGACCTCCTTTTTGCATTTTTGGAAGGATTGCATTAATCAATAAATTAACAGAAGGAAGCACAGCATTCACAGCTTCAGCAACTTTTGTATCTTCTCTATTAATTGCAGAAGAGCATTCTTCAATACTCATGTTTTCCAAATTGTTATAATGCGAATTACTTTCTGTAATTTTATTAAAAGTCTTCATTGTTTATTGATCTTCTATAGTTACAATAACTTCATCAAATTCTGAAATGCTAAAATAACCAAAAACAAAATCATCTGCATTAGTTTCATTCACAATATTTCCACGAACTGTTGATGGTTGTGCTTGAAAAGGGCCACCTGCGGCACCAACTTGGGCAAGCAGACGCTGTAAATAATTATAATACCCTCTAGAAATTTTGTGTAGTTGAATTTGAACGGACTCACCTTCAACTAAATCTTCATCACTAAACGTAACAGAATTAGTATTACCGCTTATAAATTCGTCGTCAAGAATTGTAAAATTAGGAAAAGCTAAAAAGTCTGTAAAAAATTTAAATAAATAAAAATTATCACCTGTACCATCATCAGTAAAAAACGCTCTAACTTCAAATTGATCATCACTAAAGCCTGTCCCAAAAGACTGAAGGACTTCATCAATTTCCGAACCTTCAGTATATCGCTCTTCGGCTGTATAAAGCTGTCCCTCAACTTCAATTTCTAAGAAATAGGTTGTATTGTAAGTTGCAAAGAAATTATTAGTCACATATTCGCCAGGGTTAACTTCTTGAAAAACAACCTGAGTACCTTCTTCGTCTAAAACTCTAATATTTGCACCTTCAACAGGTATGGGTTCATTTTCAAAAAAATTTCTTGTCCTTGAAATTTTAATAACTTGTTCATTACTAGATTGACCTAAAGGGTTTAGTAATGTTGCATCAATTACTAATCGTGGAGTTGCCTCTTCAAGCTCAACCTCAATCACATCTAAACACGATTGAAAAAAAATAAACAATGTAGCTAGGAGTATATATTTTATTTTTCTCATGGCTAAAATTTTACGTTGTAAGATAAAGCAGGAACAATACCAAAAATAGCCAATCGTACAGCTTCATTTTGACCTGTTTGTTGATCTTGTCTAAAAATAATGGAATTTGCATTCATACGGTTATAAGCATTATAAATACTGAAATTCCAATACGCTTTCCAATTTCTATCCTTATATTTTCTTGGATAATGATTTACCCCTAAATCTAACCTATGAAAAGTAGGTAAACGATTTAAGTTTCTTCCTTCAAAGACAGGTATTGTCAAATCTTGAAATTGATATTGACCTACAGGAAAATTAACGGGTTGCCCAGTTTGAGCAATGAAATTTAAGTTGAGCTCCCAACGGTCATCTAACTCATAGCTGGCAACAACAGATAGATCATGAGTTTTATCAAAATTATTTAAATACCATTCACCATTATTAATCCCAGGTTCTTCTGGGGTTCTCCCGGGTGTTCTTTGTTCTGACCTGGATAAGGTATATGCAATCCAGCCTGTAAGTTTACCTGTGTTTTTCTTGAACATGAACTCCCAACCATAAGCTCTACCTTCACCAATTAAAATATCTCGTTCAATATTTTCATTGGCTATCAAATTGGCACCGTCTATAAAATCAATAGAATTTTGTATTTTCCTATAGAAAACCTCTGTTTCAATTGAAAAATTATCCTCACTTAGGTTAGAAAAATAACCTACAGCAACTTGATCTAAAAGTTGAGGATCAATAAACTGTCCACTTGGTGACCAAACATCTAAAGGAGTAGGTGAAGAAGAGTTTGTAATTAAATGAAGGTTCTGAACCATGCGATTGTAACCAGCTTTAATGGAATGATTGTCATTAAAGGCATAAGAAACTGCTAATCTTGGTTCAAAATTAATAAACGTGTTTAATATTTCACTTCTAGAAGCGCTGATTACATCCACAGGGTCGGCTTGTTCATAAATTCCGAAATCAGGATTATAAACTACTGGTAAATCATTTTCGTACACATTTATTCGGTTTTGACCTTGGCGTAAAAAAGCGCTTAATCGAAGTCCATACTTAATTGAAATATGCTTGGTTAATTCTTGATTTACATCAACAAAAAGCGCATTTTCATTCGCATAATTCTTTGTTAACTGACGAGCTAAAATTCCAGAACTTTCATCGTTAGGTCGAATGTTACCAGGATTAAATTCATGCAAGAAAGTTTCAACACCAAAATCAACTTTAGTTTGGTCATTCAACAAATAATTAAAAGCATATTTGTAATTGATATTCCTAACTCCACTGTCAAATTCAAATCCAACTGAATCAAGATTTAAATTATAAAAGTAATCATTAAAAATTAATGACATATTAGAGTACAACTGCTCGTTAAATGTATGTGACCACCTAGTACTAACAAAAGTAGTTCCAAAGGTATTCACGAAATTGTCATTAATACTAATTACATCTCTACCATAATAAGCAGAAATACTTAAATTATTATTTTTATCAAAACGATGGTTCACTTTAGCGTTTACATCATAAAAGTAAGCTGAATTTGGATTGTCTGCTAATTGGAGAAACAAATGTGCATAAGAACTTCTTCCAGAAACCAAGAAAGTAGTTTTATTATTTTTCATCGGACCTTCCAGTAAAAGTTTACTTGAAACCACACCTATGCTTCCTTCTCCTGAAAAACTTTTAGGATTACCGGAGCGTTGCTGAATATCTAATACAGAAGAAACTCTTCCGCCGTATTTGGCTGGTATTCCACCTTTAAATAGAGTAAGGTCTTTAATGGCATCAGGGTTAAAAATTGAAAATAATCCGAATAGATGCGAAGAATTGAATATTGTAGCATCATCAACCAGAATCAAATTTTGGTCTGCTCCTCCTCCTCTCACATTAAAACCACTCGCTCCTTCACCTGCACTTGAAACTCCAGGAAGTTGAATCAAAGATCTAATTACATCGGGCTCACCCAAAACAACAGGAACTTTTTTTATAGTTTCTGAAGTCAGACTATTAGCAGACATTTGAGTGCTTCGAACATCTGTGTTTTCAATTTTAGTTCGTACAACAACTTCATCTAATTCTTCTTGGCTATCTTGCAATTGTATTTGAATGACTTGGTTTTGATTTAATTCTATTTCTAGTTCTTTAGTCTGGAAAGATAGACTTTGAAAAACAAGCGTATAATTTCCTTTCTCTAAAGAAATTTCAAATTTTCCTTCAAAATTTGATACTGTACCAAAAGGTGTATCTTTAACTTCAATGTTCACATTAGGAATCTCAAAACCGGCTTGATCCGAAACCGTTCCACTTAGAACAAATTCTTGAGCGAATAGAAATAGCGGGAATAAAAATAAAATGAAGTTAGTTAGTATCTTCAATTGTGCATATTTTTGACAAAAATACAACAGCAAAATTTAAAAAACCCCAAAGATATACTAATAAAAACAGTTAGAATACACCTACAATTTGAACAAAAAACCCCACCTATTCAAGTGGGATTTTAATTTGGCCAAAAGTTGGGATAAAG
>JAIUMH010000057.1 GCA_022565635.1 Flavobacteriaceae bacterium
CTTTTATTTGTTGATTGGAAAGGTCATGAAAGTGGTCATGAATTGTATGCAAATAACCATAAACATGTCCAGTTGACGAAACCAGTGGAGATTCAACATAAAAAGTAGATTTTGAATAAAATGCAGTTAGTGAATGATTTTTAAATCTTTTATCATCATTAATATTATTAAAAATTTGTATTTGTTTAGAAGCTTTAATTGCTTTGGGCCTAAAAAAAAATTTAGGTATTTTATTTTCTGTTTTTCCATATTCAGAAACAAGCCAATGTTCATCATTAAACATAAGAGAAATAATAGATGTTTTTGTTTCACAAATTTTACAAAGCATTAAGGCTATAAAATCAAACTCGTCTTGCTCATTAATGGCAATTAATTGGTGTTGCTTAAATTCTTCCTCCCTTGTTGATCTTTGTAATTTACTCTTCATAGGTTATTAAAAAAAACGTTGAAAATTGCAGCAAAAAAATTAGTGTAACACTAAAAATCCTTTTCCAATGTTTAAATGACTTACTTTATAAAAATATATTTTTTTTGAGACTTAATGATTTTCTACTTTAAAAAAATCAAACGAATTTTAATATCAAAGAAACAAATACCAATTTTAATAAACTTCACCACTATTCAAAAATTTTATTTAAGTTTTATAAGTAGCACACTTAATCTTAATGTTTCTACAAAAAAGAATGAACATTCATTTTTAAATGTATATTTGTATCAAATTAATATTTAATGGCGAAACTCCAAAAAAGTATAGATAAACGAAATGCACTTATAAAAGCAACCATCGAGTTGGTTAATAATAATGGTTTTCATGCAACTCCTATGAGTAAAATTGCTAAAATGGCTAATGTTTCGCCTGCAACTATTTATTTATATTTTGAAAACAAACAAGATTTAGTTAATCAAACATATTTAGAGGTCAAGACAAAATACACCAGCTTTGTTTTTGAAACCTATGAAGAAAATGCTTCTATAAAAATCGGGTTTGAGCGTATATGGAAACGCATTGCAGAATTTACGATGAACGAATGCGAATATTCCTTTTTTTTAAACCAATGCAACAACACACCTATTATCGATGAGTCCAGCAGAAAAGAAGGTATTAAACACCTGCAACCCTTACTTGATTTATGGGAACGCGGAAGAAAAGAGGGACTTATAAAACCTTTTGCAGATCATATTTTGTATGCGTTTTCAATTAATCCTTTGTCTTTTTTGTTAATCGCGCAAAAGCAAGAAGAGTTTAGGTTAACCAAAACACGTATAGAAGAAGCATTTCAATCGGCTTGGGATAGCATAAAACAATAATATGAAAAAGACAGCAATTATATTAGGCGCCACTGGTTTAACAGGTTCTATTTTACTAGAAAAACTACTAGAGGATGATAGGTACGAAAGTATCAAATTGTTTGGTAGAAGAGAAATTGATGGATTACCTCCCAAAGTACATCAATACGTAGGTGATCTTTTAGTCTTAGAAGATTTTAAAAATGATTTTACAGCAGACGAAGTTTATTGTTGTATTGGAACAACCGCCAAAAAAACACCCGATAAACAACGCTACAAAGAAATAGATTTTGGCATTCCAGTTGCGGCTGCAAAACTTGCTAAGGCAAATGGAATATCCACGTATATAGCTGTTTCGGCGCTGGGAGCCAACCCGAAAAGTAGTATTTTTTACAATAAAATAAAGGGAGAGATGGAGCAAGCAGTGGCTTCAGAAAATATTAAAAAAACACATATTATGCAACCTTCATTTATTGATGGTGAAAGAGATGAGCAACGTTTGGGAGAAAAAATAGGTATACTGGTGTTTCAACTTATTCAACCTTTATTTTTTGGAAAGCTAAAAAAATATAAGATCACACAAGCTAAAGATTTGGCTGAAGCTATGATACAACTCGTCAATTCGGCTTCAACTCAACTTAGAATAACATCACAACAAATTGAATCACTTGCCAAAGCAAATTGATTCAAAACTTAAAGGATAGCAACTTACCTATTAATTTTATTAATAATTGTCCATCAAACCCATTACAAATTTTAAAAAAGAAAAATATGAATAATTTTGAATTTAAAAATCCGACTAAAATTATTTTCGGAAAAGATAGCATTGCGAAAATAACAGAAGAAATTCCTACAAACGCAAACGTATTATTACTTTACGGTGGTGGTAGCATCAAAAAAAACGGGATTTACAACCAAGTAAAAACAGCTTTGAAAAATTTTGAAGTTACTGATTTTGGAGGCATTCCAGCCAATCCAGAGTACGCCATCTTAATGGACGCTTTACAGGTAATTAAAGATAAAAATATCACATATTTACTAGCAGTTGGAGGCGGTTCGGTAATTGATGGAACCAAATTTTTAGCCGCCGTAGCAGTTTATAAAGGAGAAACTCCTTGGGATATTTTAACTCAAAACATTAAGACCGAAAAAGGAATGCCTTTTGGAACCGTGCTTACCTTGCCTGCTACAGGTTCTGAAATGAATTCAGGCGCCGTTATTACACGAGAAGAAACCAAGGAAAAATTAGCCATGGGAGGCCCTGGGTTGTTTCCGCAGTTTTCTATTCTTGATCCCCAGGTTGTCAAATCAATTCCTCAACGTCAATTGGCCAACGGTTTAGCAGATGCTTTTACACACGTTTTAGAACAGTACATGACTTACTCGGTAGATGCCAAGTTACAAGATCGCTTTGCGGAAAGTATTTTACAAACCTTAATAGAAATTGCACCTACCGTGCTTAACGATACATTTGAGTACAAAGCGGCATCTAATTTCATGTGGAGTTGTACCATGGCACTAAACGGATTGATACAAAAAGGAGTTCCTACAGATTGGGCTATCCACGCCATGGGTCACGAATTAACCGCTTTATATGGAATTGACCACGCAAGAACTTTGGCTATTTTAACTGAAAGTCATTACCAATTTAATTTTGAATCTAAAAAAGAAAAATTAGCTCAATATGCAGAACGTGTTTGGAACATAAATGAAGGCACTGTTGATGAGAAAGCACATGCAGGAATCAAAAAAACTACTGCATTTTTTAAATCTATTGGAATTAATACTAAACTTTCTGATTACACCAACGATTATGAAGGCACCGCTGAAGAAATTGCAAAACGCTTTACCAGTCGTGGTTGGTTAGGCCTAGGCGAACATCAGTCATTATCTCCAGATAAAGTTAAGGAGATTGTAGAGATGGCTTATTAAGTAAATGATGAAAAATTTAAAACAGTTTATTGGCGCTCAAATAAATAATAGTGTCAAGCTGTAAAGAGAATAAAAACGAATCGTCTTCCTAACAAATTTCGGAAGATCAAACAGAATCAAAAACAACTAAAAAAATGAATGTACTTTTTGTATTAACATCTCACAATGAACTAGGAGATACAGGTAAAAAAACAGGATTTTGGGTGGAAGAATTTGCCAATCCATATTATAAATTATTAGATCAAGGGGCAGCAATTACAATAGCAACACCCAAAGGCGGAGCCGCTCCCATAGACCCAAGTAGTGATTCGCCAGACGCTGCAACTAAAGATACAGAGCGATTTAATAAGGATGAAAAAGCGAAAGAAAGAATAGCAAACACAAAAGCACTTTCTACTATAAATCCTGACGATTTTGATGCGGTCTTTTATCCAGGAGGACATGGTCCATTATGGGATTTGGCAAACGATGTAACTTCCATAGCATTAATTGAAAAATTTAATCTACAGCAAAAGCCTATTGCCTTTGTATGCCATGCACCGGCTGCATTAAAAAATGTAAAAGATAACGATGGAAATCCGCTTGTAAGAGGGAAAAAAGTAACAGGTTTTACCAATACTGAAGAAGATGCAGTTGGATTAACGAGCGTAGTTCCTTTTTTAGTTGAAGACATGTTGAAAGAAAATGGCGGAATTTATTCTAAAAAAGAGGATTGGACAGCCTATGCCATTCAAGATACTAACTTAATTACAGGTCAAAATCCAGCTTCATCAGAAAAAGTAGCTGAGTTATTGATAGAAAATATAAGTAAAACGAATTATTAGAAATTTATAGGTCTATGGGATTAAATTGTGCACTCCATAATCGTTTGAGATTTGTAAATATAAATAATTTTTATCGGGGTAGCTTAAGAGCTATCACGATAAAAATTAAAAATTATACCCTAAAAACATTCAAATGAAGTTAGTGAAATACGCTTTTTATTTAAAGATTGGTAACATTAAAAATCTTACGAATTCACATAAATGAAATCAAACAAAAATATAATTATTGTTGGAGGTGGTCTAAGCGGTTTGACTTTGTCTTATTTCCTTTCTAAACAGCAAATGGAAAGCACGTTGTTGGAGGCATCATCAAGATTAGGAGGAAGAATACAGACTTTACACGGAAGCTTAAATACTCCGCTTGAATTAGGAGCTACTTGGTTTTCAGATGCTCATCCATACCTGCTTCAACTTCTTGAAGACTTAAAGTTAAACAAATATCCTCAGTACACAACCGGTGTTTCATTTTTTCAAACGAGTACTTTTAAGCCACCCCAAGAATTTACAATTCCTGAAACTGAAAGCAAATCCTATCGATTAGTGAATGGGTCTCAAGAAGTAATTAAAGGACTCGTAGAAAAAATAAATCCACAAAATATAAGATTAAACACAAAGGTTAGTAAGATTAAAGAGGTAGGGCAAAAAATTGTTATAGAAACCACTGATGCTGAAATACTAGAAGCAGACCACGTAATATTGTGTTTGCCTCCACAATTAATTTCAAGTGAAATAGAAATTTCTCCAAAATTACCAAATCATGTAACTAATATTCTTACCAATGTTCAAACCTGGATGTCGGGAAGTATTAAATTTGTTCTAGAATACAAATCACCTTTTTGGCGCAAAAAAAAACTTTCAGGAATGCTTTTTAGCCATGTTGATACTTTATCTGAAATTCATGACCATACCAATTTTGATGAGAATAAATTTGGTTTCACTGGATTTTTACATAAGCATGCTGAAAATTTTACTCAAAAGGAAAGAAAGAACAAAGTTTTAAATCAACTAACTCCATTTTTTGGTCAGCAGATTCAACAACCACTTGTTTATGCAGATAAAGTTTGGAAAGACGAATTTATTCTAGGAAATAATCTTGCTTTAAATCAAGCTCATTTAAACAATGGTCATCCTGTTTTGCAAAAAAGTTATTTGAATGGTAAGTTGCACTTTGCTGGAACTGAAAGCTCTGCTCATTTTCCAGGGTATATGGAAGGAGCTGTTTATGCAGCAATTCAAACTGCCAATAAATTGGTTAAATAAGATAGTTTTGATAAAAAATTAATAAATTTAAGCCTTTCGATTAAAGTTTTATTTTCAGGAATAAAAAATCAAATCAATTGAAACAAAATAAACCTATCAAAAGACACCCCTCTCTTCAAAACTTAAGTAGAGAACACCATGATATCTTGATCTTTGGGCTTCGGTTGAAGAAAGGAATTCAAAAAAATGCTTCGTTAGAAGTCATAAATAATTATGTAATTTGGTTTTGGAACAATTATTTAAAAGCACATTTTAAGATGGAAGAAACAGAATTATTCCCTTTAATTCAAGAACTATCATCTACTTCAAAAGCGCTTCAACAGCATAAATATTTAAAATTTTTGTTGATGAAACAAAACAGAAATTATGAGGATCTGATTGAGTTGTACAGCCACATAGAAAAAAATGTGCGTTTTGAAGAACGTATTTTGTTTAATGAAGTTCAAGAATTTCTATCTAAAAACCAACTCTCTTCATTTCAAGAAAAACACCCCAACCAGTTAACTTGCGCTTTATGGAGTGATCCTTTCTGGAAATAAATCGTACCAAAAACATCTAATTAAGTTTTTAAAACACATTCAATTATTTAAAATTTGGCTCAATAAACAAATATTTTATCAGTAGCTGGCATTCTTTGAAAATCAAGGTTTTAAAAACGACAATTAAAACGCAAATTAAAAACCCTTGGACTTAAAAAATTAGGAATAGCAAACTGATTTTGTGAGGAAGCGTCTCTTACAAATGTATTGGTAATGGAATTTAATCGATCAAATACATTAAATATTTCAAAACCTATACTCATGTGTTTGATGTGTTTTAGGAAGTTTTTGTGTTTTCCTTCATCATTTTCATCAATAATATCATACATAAAACCTGCATCAACACGCTGGTAATCGGGTAATCTTGTTTGAAAATCATAAGGGTCATCAAAACGAGGTGAGCCTCCCGGAAAGCCAGTATTATAGACCATATTCAAATAAGCTTTCATCTTAGGAAACTTTTCAATGTAGTCTTGAAATAAAATGGCAAATTTCAATCGTTGGTCTGTGGGTCTTGGAATATAAGGCCTTCCCTCCTGCCGTTCTTCAGTTTTCATATAACTAAAGGTCATCCAAGAATCTGTACCCGGAACAAATTCGCCATTTAACCGTAAATCTAATCCATAAGCATATGCTTCCACGTCATTTCTTGCACGGTAACGAATTCGAACATTTTCAATGGTGTAAGGGTTTACATTGGTCATGTGTTTGTAATAAGCTTCAGAAACCAACTTAAAGGGCCTGTCCCAAAGTTGAAAGCTAAAATCGTTTCCCACAACCAAATGTATAGACTCTTGTGCTTTTACATTAGGCTGAACAACCCCCGTAGTATCTCTTAATTCTCGGTAAAAGGGAGGTTGGTGATAATACCCGCCAGATACTCTAAAAACCATATCTTTCTCCCAATTGGGCTTGATTGATATTTGACCACGCGGACTAACTACCGATTGTGTAGTAGAATTTATTCCACGCCCCTGAATATTCCAAATTTGATTTCTCACACCGGCATTCAACCAAATTTTATGTTGATTGATTTCTGTACGATGGCTCCATTGCGCAAAACTTGAAAACCGATTGACTTGAGTTTCATTAAAGGCCCTAATGCGCTCATAAGGTTCTATAGGATTGGTGTTGGGATTGTATGGTTGGTCATTAATAAATTCTTCTCTTGGAGGGCGGATAAAAAATCCAGCTGAATCCACCATTTCATATTCCTGCAAACGATCTCTAAAATCTTCTCGCGTATATTTAATTCCGTAATCAATTTGATGTTCATCAATTTTATAACGCCCCAAATGCTGGACATTGAAAATTAGCGCATCCAAGTCATTTCTACCATGATTAAATTGTCCTCCAGCCCCTTCAGAAAATTCTACTTCACCAAAATTTTCATCCCCAAAATTTGAGTTTACGGCACCAATGCGGTAGCGAGCTAAAAGATCAAAATGCTCTTGCTCTTGGGTATGATACAAAGAAGCAATCAACTTAGCTGTATAATTTTCATTTACCTTGTAGCTTCCTTTTAATGCGCCAAAATAGGTTTCGTATTGGGTTTGCTCTTGTCCTTCATAAAACACCAAAAGCGCTTGAGGCTCTTGGATTGTTCCAAAATTTGTTTGGCGTGTAAAAGGTGTATAGTCGTAGGTATTGATAGCTATGTTTCCTAAAAAGCTTAGCTCAAACTTAGGACTGAAATTGTAGGTCATATAAGTTTGTGCATCGGCAAAGCGAGGTCTAAAACTAGCTTCTACTTGTTTGGCGTTGACAAACAAGCTGTTATCTCTATACCTTATTCCACCAATAGCTGTGAATTTTTTATCTTTTGAAATTCCACCAAGAGATGCGCTTCCTCCTAAAAAACTAGCTTCAAACGAGCCTCCAAATTCAACGGGACGCTCATAGGTAATGTCTAAAACTGAAGACATTCGGTCACCGTATCTAGCTTGAAAACCACCTGCTGAAAAATCTACATTTCTTACCAAATCAGTATTTACAAAACTTAAGCCTTCTTGTTGCCCACTTCTTACTAAAAAGGGCCGATAAACTTCAATTTCATTCACATACACTAAATTTTCGTCAAAACTACCCCCTCTAACTGAATACTGACTAGAAAGCTCGTTGTTAGAATTAACTCCGGGTAAGGTATTCAAAATATTTTCTACTCCAGGGTTAGCTCCAGGAATTTTCCTTACTGTGGAAGGAGATAAAGTTGTAACTCCCTCAATTCTTGAACGTGATTCTGAAGTAATAACTATTTCACCAATTTGTTCTTGGTCTATTTTCAATACAAAATTGAACTCTTCATCAGCACCAGAAGGGAGATTAAGTTTAACTTGTATAGGTTTAAAACCTAAGAAGAAAACCTCAACCTCAACCTCTTGATTAGCCGGTATGGTGAGTTGATAGTAACCGTTTTTATTAGAAACTGTACCTGTTTCATTGTATTTCACATCAGCTACTGGAATGGGGTTATTTCTTTCGTCAAAAATAATTCCCTTAATGCTAGCCTCTTGGGCATAACCAAAAGCAGTGATTAAAACAAAAATAAAATATAACCAATAGGTTTTCAATGAGTTAATTTTTCCTGTAAATTTCAGCTTCAAATATAGATGTATTTCCCACTTTATCGGTAACAATCAGCTTAAAATCGTTTTTACCATCTTGAAAAATACCATCTTCAAAGTAATGCGTTAATTGTTTTGTTTTGTAATCATATTCCATCAATAAAAATTCACCGTTTACGGTTGCTTTATAATCTTGAATACCGGTTTCTTCATCATCAATTTCAATTTCTAAAGTATCGTAATTAGACATCCATTTCTTATTACGAAAATTTAATGGATTTATTGTAGGGGGTTCTCGGTCAAAAGCCAATTCAAACCTTCCAAAGCTTTTTGTAGAAGCAATTAATCGATGATTTTTTTGCTTGGTATTGACATAAAATTTTGTTCCCCAAGGCATCACATTAGCAATGTATGCTTGACTTAAATCGCTGTGGTTGGGTAAATCAAAACCAATCTGAATATCCTTATGAAGCGGTGTTCTATAATCGTGTAAATCAATTGCGTTTTTACTAAATTCAATTTTTAAATAAGTATCTTCATACAAAGCGCCTTTGGGAATATACACATCAATATTTTCATCTTCAAAAACAGTAGCTTGTTGAGCATAAGCAAAATAAGGCGTTTCTTGTGGAGCTGAATATTGAGTGATGGGCAATTGAGTGTATTCAATTGGAATAATGATTTTACGTGAATTTCCTGCAAAATCAAAAACTCTAATTTCGTAATTAAAGGAAAAGTCATCGTTTAAAATTTCTAAGATTCCTTTTTTATTTTCGAAGGTATAAACACTCAGTGGGTTGTTTTCTGGAATAAATAATTTTTGAATTTTCTTTTTGTGTTCTTTGAAATAGCCATAATCAATAGCGGAATTCAAATACCTTGTTTCGGCAAAAGAAAAGCGGTCATAAACCACTTCAAAGTGTTTTGCCCCATTAAGGTAAGATTCAATTTTGTAAACGCCGTTTCTATTCACCGCCAAGTCTAATTGGTCATCTGTGCTAATACCAAAACCAATTTCTCCAAAGGCTTGAATGGGATTGGTTTTATAATCCCCTCCTTGAATTTGTTTCATTTGGATACGCTGTCTTCCTTGTATACCTTCAATTTGGCTTTCTTCATTAAAAGTATAAGCCCATAAACTGCCTATTCTTGGTTTTCGGGTATCCTTTACTTCATCAAAACCAAACAGAAAAGGATTCATTGGTCTTGAACTAGCGTCTCGAATTTCAAAATGCACGTGAGGACCACCGCTAGAACCTGTATTACCCGATAAAGCAATACGCTCTCCTTGTACTACTTGAAACTGATTTTCTTCAGGAAAAAGTTCTATTTCATAAGTTTCTTTTTCGTATTGTTTTGCTTTTACAAAAGCTTCTATTTCTTCATTAAATTTGCTTAAATGCGCATAAACAGTTTGATAACCGTTGGGATGTTGAATATACAAAGCTCGTCCGTAACCAAAACGCTGAATTTTAATTCGACTTATATAACCTTCAGCCGAAGCCAAAACTGATAAGCCTGTTTCTTGATTGGTTTTGATATCTATTCCTGCATGAAAATGATTGGACCTCAATTCTCCAAAAGTGCCCGATAAAATTAATGGAATCTCCACGGGACTTTTAAAATAATCTTGAGGGATTTTGGTTTGCGATTTAACTGCAAGAGAAATAAAAAGAGAAAACAGAATAAAAAATCGTAACATAGTATGATCAATTGGTTATTGTAAATTCAAAGTAAATAAATTTTAATGAAAGTTAAAAACGAAGATAAAACTGTTTTCTTACCTTTTTAGTCTTTTTTAGTTAGAAACGGTAATTATAGCCTACTCTAAAAACTTGGGTTTCAAAAAAATCGGTTGCTACAATGTTGAAGTCGTCATCATTTCGAATGGTTTTTAATTGAAAAGTATTAAATACATCCGATACATTGAAGAAAAATTCGCCTCTTCCTTCTTGTACTGATTTTTTAATTCCTAAATCAAATGAGTAGCGTTCTTTAATTTCACCTTGAGGAATAATATCTCTAGCTAAATACGTAAATGTGGTCTGCATACTAAAATCTTTAGGAAGTTTTAATTGTGTATTCCATTTGATGTTTCCAGTGAAATTGGATTGTTCTTGTTGAGAAAAATCGGTATCAATTGGGTAGGCATTGGTGATTTCAAATGCATTGATCACATTGTAATAATAATTCGAATTAAAATTCATTTTCAGCCAATCTGTAAATCGATAATCAAAGTTTAATTCTACCCCTGAGTTGCTTCCTCTACCCGTATTTTGAGCAACGCTTACAAATTGGTTATCGGGAGTTTGAGTGAATATTCTTGTGAGTATATTTTCAAAATCTTTTCGGTAAGTGGCCAAATACAAACTTCCTTCTTGAAATTCTAATTGGTAACCCAATTCATAAGAATTGGTAAACTGCGGTTGAAGTCCAGGGTTTCCTAGAAACAAAATCTCTGGATCAGCATAGGTAGGAAAAACCCTCAAATCCTTCTCCTGAGGACGATCTACTCTTCTATTAAAAAACAAAGCTAAACGGTTTTTTCTATTCAGGCGATAATTTAGTCGAACGCTAGGTAAAAATTCGAAATAATCAAAGCCATCACTTTCATAAACCGGATGGTTTGGATCTACTAAATAATCAATTTTTGCGTATTCTAACCGCCCGCCAGCTTCTAAGGCAAGTTTTTCTCCTTCATACACATAATTGGCATAGGTTGCTCCTAAATTTTCTTGGTATTCTGCAGTTCCTTGCAAATCTAAATCTAAAATTGAGTTGATACCAGGATTAAAAATAATTTCGTTGGGATATTGGCTCAATCTTCCTTTTAAACCTGCTTCTAGTTTTCCTGTTTTAAGCGGTTTGGTATAATCTAAATTCAAATCAACAATTTGTTGGTCGGCTACAATGGCGGTGGTATCTGAGCCTATTTGGTTGGCACGAATGTCGGTAAAAAAATAATCTTCTTCTTTTCTTTTGAAAGCATAGCTAATACTGGATTCTATAAAATGACCAGGCTCTTCAAAATCGTATTTATGTTTTACTTCTGCGGTAAAAATTTGTACCAACTCTCGCTCATCATAATCCCATAATCGGGTGCGATTTCCCGACTCTAAATTCACATAAGGAATATTACCAAGATCATTGTACTGTTTTCTGAAGTAGTAGGTAGAAAAAGTGAACGTATTTCTAGAATTAGCTTCATAATCCAGACCTAATCTAAAGTTTGAAACTCCTTGATTTTTATTTTCTAGAAATTGTTGCTGAACACTTTCTGAAGAATTAGGCAAGTTTCTGGTAGTGAATTCATTTTGACTTACTTCTTGATACAGTAAAACATCTCCATTGGCAAAAAAATTAAATTTCTCTTTTCGGTAATTTAAAGAAAAACTTGGGTTTACTTTGGGGGTAAATCGATATTGGTCACGCATGTCCTCTACCAAATTTCCTTTTTTCTGAAAAACAGAACCCACGCCAGTAATCACCCCTACTTTTGCATTCCATCCTTCTTTACTCTCTTTTTTCAAAATAATATTTATAATTCCTGCGCCGGCATTAGAATCATATTTGGAAGAGGGGTTGTTAATAATTTCTATTCGCTCTATAGATGAAGCGGGAATATTATCTAGGTTTTCTTGAACGCCCATTCCTGTGATAGCCGATTGTTTTCCGTCGATTAATAGGGCTACCCGATTGCTACCACGCAATAAGATTTCTCCTTGATTATTGGTGGTTATTCCGGGTAAATTTAGAATGGCTTGTAAAGTAGATCCTCCTAACTGACTTAAATTTTCGTCAATTTCGTAGGTTTTCTTTTCTAAATTTTTAGCCACATTTTCTTTGTTTGCTTTTACCACTACATCCTCTAAGCTTTCTGTGTCATCTTTTAAAAAATAAGTACCTAAATTAAGATTTTTGCTCAGCTCTCCAACGCGAATTTCATCAGTTAGCTCTTCAAACCCAAGGTAAGCTATTTTTAAGGTATATTTTCCAGTTGTTATGCCTTCAAAAATAAATTTCCCGTCTTCATCAGAAATTGTACCTTCAATTAATTTTTTGTTTTCATCAAGTAATTCAATATTAGCATAAGGGATGGGTTGTTTTTGAGCTTGGTCTTTTAGCGCCCCAAAGATGGTAACTTCGCTTTGCGAAAAACCAAAAAACGTGCTTAAACTTAAAAATATGGTGCAAAATAGTTTCATTATTAATTATCTACTGCTTTTTTAAGTGTTTTAGAATATAAAGGAAATAAATAATGTATGGTATAACCAAAGCCAAAGCCAAAGCTTGAAGTATCATTAGTAATATTATAGCCTGGTACAAAAAGGTTGTCAAAATTATTTAAATCTGATTGTGTAGCCATAAATTTGAGTTGAATATTTATGCCTAGATAAAAGTTTTTGAAAACTTCTGCTCTTGCACCGGCCATAAATTCAATCCAAGTGGCATTTAGGTTATTAAATGAGGTGCCTGGCGTTCTTATATCTGGCGGGAAAAACCCATCTCTTACAGTTACAGTAAATTCTTCTAAGGTATGTGAAAAAGTGGCAAATCCAGCTCTAAAACCTCCAAATAAAAAATTATCCATACCTATCCAGTTGGTATGAAAATTATAAATACCTCCTGCTTTAAAATAAGCTCCTGTGGTATTGACCATCAAATTTCCCTCATCAAAAAGATAATCATCTGCACCCAACTCTCCAGAAAGCCATATCTTTTCAGTTAAACGAAAGTCAGCACCCACCTCAAAACCACTGTAATTATCTTCAAAAGCTGTTCTAGCTAATTTAACAAGGTCTGTATTTACCATTAAGCCATAGCGCTGTTTATAGTAAATAGTATCTTGTTGTGCCGTTGCTTGACTAGCAAAAAGACAAAAAAGACTAATGGAAAATATGTAAATGTACAACTTCTTCATCTTCTATTAGGGTTTCTTGAACGGATACACTTCGTATCCAATTAACATTAGGAGCTTCCTCCACTACTCTTCTTGCTTGAAAATCCAAAAATTCAACTTTATAGCCACAAGCTCTATTCATATAAACGTTTCTACGTGCGTAATTTAACCTCAACTCATCTGTATTTGGTGCTTCTGAAGTAGCAAATTGAGTCAAAAAATAATTGGTTTGATTGGCAGAAGTTCTTAAAGGCAAAACTAATTCTGTAACAGCTCCAGGAGCTAATAAAGTGTCTGAATCACCATCTGCAAAAAAAGCTAAATTAGTAACTGGTTTTAATTCATCCGGTTCATTGATATCATAAAATTCTACAATTAATCTAGGTGTTGCCTGTTGGTCTAGGCCACAAATATCATCACGTTCACAAGCCCAAAGGCAGAACAGTAGGATAAATAGTATAATTGTGATGTTTTTAATTTTCATTCGGTTAATTTATTTCAGCTTCAAAGATACTACATTTTCTACATGATGCGTTTGTGGAAACATGTCAACTGGTTGTACTTTTTCTACTTTATAATGAGATTTCATCAATTCTAAATCTCTTGCTTGTGTAGCCGAATTACAACTTACATAAACAATGCGTTCAGGCAAAATAGATAATATTTGAGCCACTACATCTTTGTGCATTCCATCGCGTGGTGGGTCGGTAATAATTACATCGGGTTTTCCATGGGTAGAAATAAAGTCTTCGGTAAAAATTTTTTTCATATCACCAGCAAAAAACTCTGTATTCTCAATTTGGTTGCGTTTTGCATTTTCTTTGGCGTCTTCAATGGCTTCAGGAACGGCTTCTATACCCACCACTTTTTTGGCATTTTTAGCTACAAATTGTGCAATAGTTCCTGTTCCTGTGTATAAATCATACACTAATTCTTCACCAGAAAGATGGGCGTAATCACGTGTAATTTTATACAACTCATAAGCTTGTTCTGAATTGGTTTGGTAGAACGATTTAGCGTTGATTTTAAAATACAAACCTTCCATTTCTTCCATAATGTGGTCTTTGCCATGGTAGCAAACCACTTCTTGGTCATAAATGGTATCATTGGCTTTTGAATTAATCACGTATTGCAACGAAGTGACTTCAGGGAATTTTTCCTTGATGAAATCTAAGAGTAACTTACGGTGAGTTTCATTTTCTTTAAAAAACTGAATCAAAACCATGATTTCTCCAGTGGAAGAAGTCCTAATCATTAAGGTCCTTAAAAATCCAGTTTGTGCTTTGGGGTCAAAAAACTCCATTTGATGCTGGTCTGCAAAAGCTTTTACAGCGTTTCTAATACTGTTGCTTGGCTCGGCTTGTAAATGGCATTCTTTTAAATTTAAAATCTTGTCCCACATGCCTGGAATGTGAAATCCAAGTGCTGTTTTATTCTCAATTTCATCTTTGTGGTCTATTTCTTCTTTGGTTAACCAACGCTGATTACTAAAGGAGAATTCCATTTTATTGCGGTATAGGTATTGTTTTTCGCTTCCTAAAATACGGTGTTTTTCAGGAAGTTCTAGTTTACCAATACGTTGCAAGTTTTGAATTACCCCTTTTTCTTTAAAATACAATTGATCTTCGTATTTCATGTTTTGCCATTTACATCCACCGCAAGTACCAAAGTGAATACATTTGGGCTCAGTTCTTCGTTCTGAATAGGTATGAAAATGATCTACTCTAGCTTGAAAGAAGGATTTTCTTTTTTTATAGGTAGTCACATCTACTACGTCACCTGGAACGGCATGATCTACAAAAATTACTTGACCTTCTTCAGTTTTGGCAACTGATTTTCCTTTGTTGCCTGTATCTACAACTTCAACTTTTTCAAAAGTTTTTACACGTCTATTTTTTCTTCCCATGGCGCAAAAATAAAGTTTTGCTTTTGAAGTTGAATAGATTTATGAGGATAAACTTTTAAATTCGAAAAAAAAATCTACGCAGAAAGTAAATTCAGTAAGAATGAACTACTAAAAGTTAAAAGGCATTAATCAGAAATCACTACACCTATTTCTGGCGATGTATAAACCACTTCACCATCAGATTGCCGAACTAGTTGAAAAACAATTAACGCATATCCATTAGCAATTCCTACTAAATGCAAGTGGTCTCCATGTGATGCTGATATATAAAGTGCGTCTTCTCCACTTTCTAAAGTATGAATAGCTTCTAGACGATAATTGTTAGGTATACTAATTTCACTCACTTCATTAGCCTGTGTTTCAAAAGCTTTAACTCCCAATGAAACGGCTTCTGGCTGATCTTCTAATGGTCCTCTTTCATACCAAGCGCTTGAACCTGGAATGGGTTCATTAGCTGTAGAACTTAAAATAATACCATTGGTAAAATCCCCATGCCAGTGATCACTATGCGCAAAAAGAATTTCTTTATGAGGCTGATGAGCTCTATCTAAAAGCTCAAAACTGTTTACTTGTAATTCACCTTCACCGTCTCCAGGCTCATAATCACCAATTATAACATCACGAAAAGCCCTAGCTTCATTTCCTGATTCATCTAAAACTATGATATGAAAATGATAAAGACCATGTGTAGCGTCGTCAGGTACTATTTCAGATATATCAATAGTTTGCTCTTTTCCTTCTAAATCTCCCATTACTTCAAAACTCCAACCTTCCAACTCGTGTTCATCGTGCATTGGTACACTTCTATGGGAATGTCCGTCAGACGGCATATGAATATCAAATTTATAACTGGACAAGGCTACATTATCGTTGAACGTCATGCTAACAAAAAACTCGTCACCTGTATTAAATTGTTGGTTAACTTCTGGAGTGTGTATGGTTATTTCTGGACGTTCATTATCCATCATTCCATCATCATCACTACTACAAGCCATTAGTAACAAAGAAGTAAGCAAGGTATAAAGCACAAAAAATTGATTCTTCATAAGGATTTTATTTGAAAAAAAACCAAAAATAATTTTTCTGTAGAGAATAAGAAAGTTTGAAGTAAAAAAAATATTTTTAGAGGTGTTAACTTAGCTACTTATTTTTATTTGCTGATAACTAACATGTTGC
>JAIUMH010000058.1 GCA_022565635.1 Flavobacteriaceae bacterium
TGCTCCCTTTAGGGTTGGGGCAAACAAAAAAGAGATTGAAAGACAAAATATAAACATCACTTTTCATTAAATAAAATTTGCTGAAATTTTCAAAGGCTCGATCTGACAGCGTATAAAGTTCTAAACCTACTAAGCATTTACATTCGCCATAACCCTCAGTCAAATTGACAAACTTTCAATTTTGTTGCATTTTTAATTTTTCATAGCTAAAAGTTTAGTTTATTTGTAAAATATAAATCGAATAAAAAAGTTGTATCATTAATAATCTGAATTATTCAACCTCATGAAATTACATTTTAAATTTTGTTTTTCATTAATTATTAGCCTTTTAGCTATTTATACCTCTTGGTCACAAAGTAAACAGGATACTATAAAAACAGACCGATTAATCATTACAAAGCAATATTCGCCCACCTTAAATGATGCTTTTAAAATCAAAAATAAACCCGATGTTTCAGAAGAAACAAAACGCCCTGAACGCAGTATTGACTATCCATTAATAAGTGTTCCGGTGGCTTCAACATTTCAGCCCGCTAAAGGTAGAGCTGTTTCGCTTAAAAAATCAAAAGATCAATTAGATTTATATAATCACTATGTAAGAGTAGGTTTAGGAAACTATACCAATGTATTAGGAGATTATATTGGAAACTTTCAATTAAACAACAAGCAAACTTTGGGCATCGATTTTTCTCATTTTTCTTCTCAAGGAGGAATTAATGAAGCTTATTTTGATGATGCATTTGCAAGAAATGAATTAGCCGTAGATTTTGAATCGGATGAAGGTAGCTGGATTTGGAAAACCAATGCCGGATTTGAACATTTTTACCATAATTATTACGGAGAGCCTATTTTTCAAGAAGAAGGATTTATGTTTAATCCAAACTTTACTCCAACCCAAAATTACTTTGGTTTCAATTTTGGTGCTTCAGCAGATTTATATGATTCATTTCTGGATAATGTGAAAATGAATTATAATTATTTTTCAGATGATTTTGACGCCGCCGAGCATCAAATGAAGTTAAGTAGCGATTTCCATTTTAACTTGGGAGGTAAAAATGTACATAATCAAATTGGATTAAAGTATTTAGTGGGTGAGTTTTCAGCAATTAACAATGGATTTGCTTACGGACAAGATTTGCCTTTTGAAGAAAATTATGGTCAATTAATCACCTCTTATGCGCCGTCTATTTTTATTGAAGAAGATAGATTTACCCTAAAAGTAGGAGCAGAGGTTGTCTTTTTTAATGACGCAGAACGAAGTGAAAATGAACTTTATATTTACCCAAAAGTGGAAGCCAATTACCGCGTTATTCCAGATAACTTAATTGCTTATGCCGGAGTTGATGGTGGTCTTGACCAAAATTCATTTAGAGATTTTGTGCATACCAATCCGTTTGTTTCTTCTACGCTTAATATCGTACCTACACATAGACAATACGAAAGCTATGTGGGGGTAAAAGGCAGTAGTGGACAACTAAGCTACAATACAAGAATAAGTTATAAAAATGAAGATGCAAGAGCATTATTTAGAAACAACTTTGGAGCCAACCCAATGCTTTTTCAACAAGCCAATCAAATTCGCTCTTTTGAAGCAGGAAATTCGTTTGGTGTAGTGTATGACGATTTACAAACCTTTGCTTTTGATGTAGAGGCGAATTATGACGTGACTAAAGATTTTAATTTAGGAATGACTTTTAATTATTCGGTTTTCAATACAGACCAACAAGAAGAAGCATGGAATTTACCAAGCCTTTATACCTCTGTAATTGGTAGTTACCAAATCAATCAAAAATGGATGCTTGGTGCTAACTTGTTTTATGTAGGAGAAAGAAAAGATTTTGAGTTCTATCAAACCAGTGAAGGTGATGTTTCTCAAACCGTTGATGTAGATGCTTTTGCAGACCTGAGTTTAAACGTTCAATACCGCATTAATAAGCAACTTTCTGTTTTCTTGATGGGAAATAATTTGGTGGGAGGTAATTATGAACGTTGGAATAATTATCAAGTTCAAGGCTTACAAATTATGGGAGGTTTAAGTTACCAATTCAAATAATTAAATTTTTAACATTAAGGTAATATTAGAAGCTGAATATAAACTAATTTTGCAAGCTGAATTATTCGATTTCAATGGGAAACAAAAAGAAAAAATCAAAAAAGCCTGTAAAGTACGATCGTTTCGATAGGAATAGGCCCTACTTAAACGTACTTGATTTTTTAGCTGAAGAAAAAACATTCTTAACCATAGTGCTGGTTGGGTTAATTCTTGCTGCAGCAGTAACTTTTAATGCCAATGCGGCAATGTGGCTTGGTTTTTTCTTTGCCGCTTATGCAGCAGTTGCCAATGATAGTATTCAATCACTAGGAACTTTTATAGAAAGTAATCGCGCTAAAAAATGGTGGATATTATGGCTTTTTATCGGTGGTATTTTTGTAATAACTGTTACCTATAGTTTTGTGGTTAACGATGGCGATGTAACTTACCAAAGATTAATGACGTTAAATGCAGATGGTACAAAAGCCTTCCCGCATCCGGTAGATGATTTAGGGAAAAACTTTAGTTTCTTTCAGGTCATTGCTCCGCTGGTGTTATTGATTCTTACGCGCCTAAAAATGCCTGTCTCTACTACTTTTCTGTTACTTTCTGTTTTTAGTGCAACTTCCTCTGGAATTTCTTCAGTGGTGGTTAAAAGTATGTCTGGCTATGTAATGGCATTTGTGCTTTCATTTGCTATATGGTACTTTTCTTATGAGGTGATTAGGAAGTATTTCAAGAGTAGAAAGCACCACCAATCTTGGTCGGTAATTCAATGGATTATAAGTGGTTCTCTGTGGTCGGTTTGGGTCATGCAAGATGGAGCTAACATTGCCGTTTACTTACCTAGACAACTAAGCATTACTCAATTTTTAATATTTACACTTACTATTTTTGCTGGCTTAGGATTGCTTTTTTACCTAAGAGGTGATAAAATTCAAGAAGTAGTAAGTAAAAAATCTAGAATTTCTGATATAAGGGCAGCAACACTGGTAGATTTATCTTACGTAATATTGTTGATTTATAAACTCTTTATTTCAACTGTTCCTATGAGTACCACATGGGTTTTCCTTGGAATTATTGGAGGACGCGAAATTGCAATTAGCATAGCTCGAAAAAAGAAAGGGAAAAAACACAAGAAAAAAGCTAAACGACTCATCTTTTCAGATTTTAGTAAAGCCTTAGCAGGTTTAGTTATATCAGTAGCTTTAGCAGCCGCTGCCAATAAAGGCATACGAGATGAAATTTTTAACGGTATAGTTAACTTTTTAAATTAGTCTTAATTTTTTTTATTTAGATGTTGGTTAGTTGTGGCTAATGCTGAAAAAAACTTCCAATTAATGATATGAACTAAAATTTGAGTATTTTTGAATTATGAAAATAACTGAAAAAAATATTGACCGAATTAAAAAGCTTTGTAAGAAATACAAGGTCAAATCGTTTTCTGCCTTTGGTTCTGTCTGTGATTCGTGATGATTTTAAAGATGATTCTGATATTGATTTTGTGGTTGATTTTGACGAAACTGACCCTTTCAAATACACAGATTTATATTTTCAACTCAAAGAAAATTTAGAGAAATTACTACAACGACAGATTGACTTAATCGAAGAACGTGGAATCAAAAATCAATTTTTTAGAAAAGAGCTTGATAGCACAAAAATTCTGATTTATGGACAATAGATTTAATGCTTGGTTTGAAGACATAATTAAATCTGTTGATGAAATAGTTGAATTCCTTCCCGAAAAAAGAGATTTCTTTGAATATCAAAAAGACCTGAAAACCAAAAAAGCAGTCGAAAGAAATATTGAATAATCGGAGAAGCAATTAACCAAATAATTAAACACAAAGACTCTGATTTTCAAATAAACAATGCTCAAAAGATAATCGGAACTCGGAATAGAATCGCTCACGAATATGATAGTATTTCTGACGAAGTTATTTGGACGATAATCATTAGAGAATTACCTAAATTGAAAAAAGAAATCGAAAGCATCGTGGAAAAGCACTAGCCACAACAGCGCATAACAAAAACCTGCCTTTGCCGGCAGGCAGGTGGCGAGATTTGTGCTGAACCTGACTGCCAAACGCAGTCAGGCAGGACGAGAAGTTTGCGTGTTTTTATAAGCTTATAACCTTAACCGAAAAATTTGCGTATTTTAAGTGGCCACCTATGTTATGCGCCAGACGTAGTAGGAAATCTTCAATTTTCAAATAAGCTGATTTTTATCATTGAAGAATACTTAGCATTCAAGTATTTTTGAACTATAAATACAAACAACAATGTTGAATTTAGTTCAAAAATATAACGTGCCTGGACCAAGATACACCAGTTATCCTACAGTCCCTTTTTGGGATTCTTCTACTTTTTCAGTACAAAACTGGATAGAGAGCTTGAACCATCCCGCCTATAAAAATCAGCCGATAAGCTTATATATTCATTTACCTTTCTGTGAAAGTCTTTGTACCTTTTGCGCATGTAATAAACGGATAACAAAACAACACAGTGTTGAACAACCTTATATTGAAGCTGTACTTAAAGAATGGAACATGTATGTTTCCATTTTAGGAGAAAATCCCGTTATAGAAGAAATTCACTTAGGGGGTGGCACGCCTACATTTTTTTCTGCCAATAACTTAAAAAAACTAATTGAGGGTATTTTTGAAAAAGCAACCAAAGCGCAAAAGTATGAGTTTAGCTTTGAAGGGCATCCTAATAACACCACCAAAAAACAACTCCAAACGCTCTTTGATCTAGGCTTTAGAAGAGTGAGTTTTGGCATTCAAGATTATAATACTAAAGTACAACAGGCCATACATCGTTTACAACCTTTTGAAAATGTAAAAAACGTGACTCAATGGGCAAGAGAAATGGGATACACTTCTATAGGTCATGATTTAATTTTTGGACTTCCTTTTCAAAACCTTGAAGATGTAAAGCACACCATCAAACAAACCAAAAAATTGCAACCAGACCGCATTGCTTTTTATAGTTACGCTCACACACCATGGATTAAAGGAAATGGTCAACGGGGATTTAATGAAGCTGATTTACCTCCTGCAGATGAAAAAAGAATTCAGTATGAAGAAGGAAAAATAGCATTAGAAGAAGCGGGTTATTCAGAAATAGGAATGGATCATTTTGCACAGGAAACAGACCCTTTACTTCAGTACCAAAAACAGGGCAAACTACATCGAAATTTTATGGGTTACACCACAACTCAGTCCAAAAAAATGATAGGTCTAGGAGTTTCTTCTATTAGTGATTCTTGGTTTGGTTTTGCGCAAAATGAAAAAGACCTGAAAGATTATTACCAAAAAATTGAAAACGGCCAGTTACCCGTTTTTAGAGGCCATATTTTAACAGATAAAGATTTAATAATTAGAAAGCATATACTTAATTTGATGTGCAATTTTGAAACTTCTTGGTCTGAAGAAGAAAATGATTTAATAGATTTTAAAGATATTTTAATTGGATTATTGGAAATGCAAGCTGATAATTTAGTAATTTTAGGCAAAAATTATGTTCAAGTGACAAACCAAGGTCAAGCTTTTATCAGAAATATATGTATGGCTTTTGATTTACGATTAAAAGCCAACAAGCCAGACCAACGAATTTTTTCTATGACCATTTAACCTTTAAATACAAACAACAATGATTAAGAATATTTTAGTACCTGTAGATTTTTCTAAGCCAGCAGAAAATGCACTGAAAGTGGCTGTTCAATTAGCTAAGAAAAATAATGCTAAAGTTACTGTATTACATGTAATTGAATTAGCTGAGTCTCTTTTTGGAACAGAGCAATTTAATGTTAATGATGAGCAAATATTGTTCTTTATGAAAATTGCTAAAAAGAAATTTTCTAAATTTTTAGAAAAAGACTTTTTAAAAGAGGTTGAAGTTCATGACGTAGTTGATGTGGGACCAACTTCTTATATAATAAGCGAAAATATCAAGAAGCAAAACGCTGATATGATTGTTATGGGTTCTACTGGAGCAAGTGGACTGCAGGAAGTGCTAATTGGTTCTAATACAGAAAAAATTGTTAGACGCGCAGAAGTGCCTGTATTGGTAGTGAAAAAAGAAATGAAAGATTTCCATATTAAAAATGTGATTTTTGCTTCTAATTTTGAAATGGAAAGTGTAGATGCCTTTAAAAAAGCAAAGGATTTTGCTGATAGTTTTGATGCAAAAATGGAACTGCTTTATGTTAACTTGCCAGGAAACCAGTTTTACAGTACAGAAGAAATTAGAGAACAAATGAGAACTTTCTTAAACAAAGTTAGGGTTCCATTTAATAGAGATAACATCATTATACATAACGATTATTCTATTGAGCTTGGTGTACTCAACGCTGCTAAAGATGCTAAAGCAGATTTAATTGCTATGCCAACTCATGGTAGGAGGGGAATATCACATTTCTTTAATGGTAGTATTGGAGAAGATGTAGTGAATCACTCAACTTTACCTGTGATTACATTTAAGATTTAAATACGTATTTACCAAAAAATTAAACCTCATCTAAACCTAGTTGGGGTTTTTTGGTTTTATACTTTGATATTCTTTTAAATAGGTTCACGGATTTGAAGCAATATAAATAGTTTACATATTTTTAGTTGTATATAAAATGTATTCATCTATAAATAATTTTTATGCATAATATATTTATTGTTAATATATTAAATATGTATTAAAGTTGTGTTTTTGTAGTTTCTTGGAATGTAATTTGATAATTATTTATCATAACTTTTAAAGATTATGTTATGATGAAGAATATTTTAGTACCCGTTGATTTTTCTAAGCCTTCAGAAAATGCTTTGCATGTAGCGGTGGAGTTAGCTAAAGATAATGATGCTAAAATCACCATTTTACATGTCATGGAATTGGCCGAGTCAGTTTTTGGGTCTTCTCAGTTCAATATAGCTGATGATAATATTATTTTCTTTATGAAATTAGCCAAGAAGAAATTTGACGACTTTTTGGATCAAGATTTTCTAAAGGATATAGAACATATAGATATAGTAGATGTTGGCCCAACTGCACAGGTAATTATTAAAAATGTAGAAAAACAAAATGCAGATCTGGTTGTTATGGGTTCCACCGGAGCCAGCAAGTCTATTATTGACGAAGTTTTTGTAGGCTCCAATACAGAAAAGCTAGTTGGTGGGACAAATGTGCCTGTTTTAGTAGTAAAAGATAAAATGAAAGATTTTAATATCAAAAATGTTCTTTTTGGATCTAATTTTAAAGAAGAAAGCATTCCTGCCTTCAATAAGGCCAAAGATTTTGCAGAGAGTTTTGGCGCTAATTTAAAGTTACTATACATTAATCAACCAGGAAATCAATTTAAATCTTCTACAGAGATTTATGAACAGATGAGATCTTTTTTACACCATACCAAAACACCTATAAATAATAAAAATATTATTATTCATAGTGATTACTCCCTTAAAAAAGGGGTGATCAATGCAGCCAAAACTTATAAAGCCGATTTAATTACCATCACTACAAGAGGTAATTCTGGTTTTGCCCATTATTTTACAGGAAGTGTAGCAGATGAGGTAGTTAGAGATTCTACTCTGCCTGTTTTAACTTTTAAAATATAGTTGCTTTTTCTCCACGACTAAACCCTTAGATGATTATATTTTGAGGGTTTAGTCTTACTTCCTATGATCTGCATGAAATCAAATAGTAGATTGCGTATGGTTAAGTCCGTGAAATGATCAAGTATTGTCCATAGAGTGAAATGGTTTTTCTAAGACAACATAGCGGTGAATTTCCCCTTTCAAGGTAGTAGGCAAAATATATTATGGACAAGAAAACATTTTAAAAATAGAACATACCTAATTATCTCACTTGATGCTTAAAATGTGTATTCAAACTTAAAAGCGATTGTTTTAGATGTAATTTCATAACTTTGCAATGTGAAAAAGAAAAAAGATATACGCGCACTAAGCAAAGAAGAGTTACGCAATTTCTTCAAAGAAAATGGAGATCAAGCTTTCCGTGGAAACCAAGTTTATGAATGGCTTTGGAATAAAGCATGTTACAAATTTAGTGACATGACCAATCTTTCAAAGTCAACACGAGAAATGCTAGAGGAAAACTTTGTAATTAATCATATAGAAGTAGACCAAATGCAAAGGAGTAAGGACGGCACCATAAAAAATGCCGTTAAACTGCATGATGGATTTACTGTAGAATCTGTATTAATTCCCACATTTTCTAGAACAACAGCTTGTGTATCTTCTCAAGTTGGTTGTAGTTTGGATTGTAAGTTTTGTGCTACTGCTCAATTAAAACGTATGCGTAATCTAAACGCAGACGAAATTTACGATCAAGTAGTGGCAATTGATAAGGAAAGCAAATTGTACAATGGTATTCCGCTTTCTAATATCGTTTACATGGGAATGGGGGAACCACTCATGAATTACAATAATGTGCTAGCCTCCATTGAAAAAATTACAAGTCCAGAAGGCTTAGGTATGTCGCCAAGAAGAATTACAGTTTCTACTTCAGGAGTCCCCAAAATGATTAAACGTTTGGCAGATGACCAAGTAAAATTTAATTTAGCCGTTTCATTGCATTCAGCTAGAAATGAAATACGAACACAAATTATGCCTTTCAATAAAACTTTTCCTTTAGAAGATTTAAGCGAAGCTCTTGTGTATTGGTATGAAAAGACTGGAAAACGAGTGACTTACGAATACATTGTCTGGAAAGGTATTAATGACCAACAAGAAGATATTAATGCTCTAGTAAAATTTTGTCAACACATTCCTTGTAAAGTGAATATTATTGAGTACAACTCTATTGATGACGATCAATTTGAGCAAGGATCAGATCAGGCTGTTGCAATGTATATGAATCAATTAGAGAAAAATGGAATTACGGCTACCTTGAGACATTCTAGGGGTAAAGATATTGATGCAGCATGTGGTCAATTAGCCAATAAGCACTAATACTTATTACCCATCAAAAGGATAAAGAAAACCGATTTAGCGCAAGGCTAAATCGGTTGAATATATTTAAATAAAGTCACTCGTTTTTACTTTACAAACTTAAAGCTCTTTGTGACTCCGTTAATATTTATTTTTGATAAATAAACACCATTTGGATAAGTGTTCAAATCAATTTTAATAGCTGTTGAATTAGAATTGCCTAATTGATACAATAGCTGTCCATTAATTGTATAGATAGAAATGTCATTGATATTTTCATGGGCTTGAATGTGCAAGTAATTATGGTTCACAAAATGAACAAAATTGCTCTTTTCAAAACTTTCATTACTTAAACTTTCTTCTGTAGTGAAACTCCAAACTGAAACTTCCTCTGCATCACCGGTAGAGTTGGTAGGAGTTACTCTCCAATAATAAGTAGTTTCATAATCCATACCCGATAAATTTAATTCAGTTGCATCGCCAATTAAAGTGATTTCAAAAGCTTCAGAAAAATCTGGGCTTTCACTCAATTCAAAATCTACAAAAGCAATAAATTCAGATTCTTCAGGAAATTCCCAAGCAAAAACAACATTTTGAGATACGTCTCCGTCGGGTGTTTCGCTTACATCAATGGTTACATTTTCAGCACCATCTTCTGGTGTAGGATTGATTGCAGCTAGAGGAATAGCATCGGTAGGAACTTCTTCAGTAGTAAATGACCAAACTTCGTTGTTTACAGCTTCGCCAGAGGAATTTGAGGGAATAACTTGCCAAAAATAGGTGATTCCTTTCTGTATTCCTGTTAAGTTGAGGCTTGTCCCTGTTAAAGTGGTTGAAAAATCATCCACTTGATTATCAAGGCCAATTTTGAGTTCATATTCAGCAGCTGGTTCAGAATCTTCAGGAAGTTCCCAAGAAAAGTCTAATGATAAAACTACATTATCATCCTCATCTATCTCTTCTATCAAGATAACATCAACTGCTTCATTTTCTGGAGTTGGATTAATGGCTGCAAGAGGAGCTCCTTCATTTGCTAAGTCTTCTGTAGTGAATGACCATACACTTGTTCCCGTGGCGCTTCCTTGGCTGTTAACAGGAATTACTTCCCAAAAAATCTCTTCGCCGTAAGGAATACCAGTAATTGTGATGTTAGAGAGAAACGTAGTGGTTTCAAATAAATCTACATCATCATCAAAACCTAATTTAAATGTATATTCTGCTGCAATCTCACTGTCTGATGGCATGTTCCAAGAAAAATTTAATTCTTGAGTTGGATCTCCAGCAGCATTTTCAGTAGGGGTTAGGGTAACATTAACTGCTCCGTTTTCTGGTGTTGGATCAATAGCTGCTAATGGAGCAGCATCTACATCCATATTGGCTGTAGTGAATGACCAAACAGGGTTGTTTGTAGCCGAACCTGATGCATTTTTAGGAATAATTTGCCAATAGTACGTCGTTTCTTCTGCTATTCCGGTGAGTGTTAAAAGCGTACCTTGAAAGTCTCCTAAATAATTTAGATTTGTAGGAGTTGCCCCAAGATTAATTTCATAATCGTCTGCCTCATCACTTCCTTGCCAACTTAAAATTACGGCACTAGCCATTCCCGTAGCTGTTTCAACTTCTACAACAGGAACGTTTGTAGCTCCATTTTCTGGAATTGGATTTGATGCCGGTGGGGGAGCACTAAAAGTGATAATTTCTGAAGTGTTTTGAATCCCTTCTTGTTGAATAATTTTAAAAGGAACCTCTTTTTTAACTTCTAATTGATGTTGATTTTTTACATTAATGTCTTGTGAAAAAACATTAATTACTAAAAAAAAAGCCAATAAGCTTAATAGTCTTGTAGTGTTATTTATCATAATTTAAATTTTTTGTGAATTTAAACCAAAATGTTTATGTATGCAATAATAATTTTTGTTCAGTTGCTAAGGAGTGCGAGTAATATGCTGAATTAATCATGAATAAGAATGCTTTTAGAAAGTCTTTGTTGTTGATATTTAATTAGTTATGTTTTTTTTGTTTAAAATAAAACAAATACTATTCTTATTATTTAACAAAAAAATAACTTTCACTATTGCTTCATGAATATATTTGAAGATTTCATCTGTTCCATTATTTCAGAAGTACTAATCATGAAAAAATGGTTGAAACACCCATAGCATAATATTCTTCACACAGGAAGATGATTATAGGTGTCACAACTGCCCGAAATGCGAAAGTCAGGGGGGTCTGAAAACTGAAAAACAATGAAAAAAAAACAGCAGAAATTGAGTTTGACAAATTTCTGCTGTTTTAAAAATGATTTTCGCTAAAGATTATTTAAAAACAATTTATTAATCACTAGGCATTATACTTTTTATTGAGTTGCTAAGCGACTGTAAGTTTAAGTAGCTAGTTATAAAAAAGTTACTATTTGATTTGTTACAATCAATTTCAGTGTTTTAAATCATTAAAATTATTTTAAAAGATGTGCCCAAATCCAAAAAACACCTGGCTTCCTTCTCTAGATTGGGCATAGTCTAATCGAAGCACAGTTGATTGATTCCAAGCAATTCTTCCACCTAAACCAGCAGAACCTCTAAAGCCGTTAAGTTGAATATCATCCAGACCCTCCCAAACCGTTCCGGCATCAAAGAAAGGAGTTACCCCTAAAATAAATTCTTGACCAAGCATTTTAAAATCGTAAAGCCTTGTTCTCATTTCTAAGTTGATTAAACCTACAGTTGGTGCAAGCATTCTTGCTTCTCTAAAACCACGCAGTGATCGTTCACCTCCTAGAACTAAAATTCCACCCGCTTCAGCTTGACTTGATAAGTCGTACATTTCTATAAAGTTGATGTTGGAGCCCCAAATATGGCCTAGAGAAGCCATCCCTGCAAAAGTAATTCTCCGTTTACCTCCTTTCCATTTAGACAAGGTTTTAAATACTTGACCTTGTAACATAAATTTGTTAAAGCTAAAATCTGAACCTAATTCTGGTACGGACCATTCATGCGAATACTGAAGAAAAACACCTTTTGAAGGATCAGGTTCAAAATCACGAGTGTCATATATTAAAGCTCCAGCTAGCATAGAAGTAAACTTCCAACGGTCGTCACCAAAACCGGCTAAGTTATATTGATCCCAAGTGCCATCGGCTCTATGGATATCTACCAAAGTTGGGTTGTTAATGGCATCCACACTTTCTCCATCAGCCGTTCGTGCTTCATCGGCTATGCGTCCATTATAAGATTCAAACTGGGTAAATAACATCTCATATCCAAACATGATGCGCATTTTTCCTCCCATTAACACTCGTTCACCAAGTAAGTTATACAAGTGCTCTCTTTGAATGATTTGATTGTAGTGAAAATCTGTTCTAAAGCTTCCATCTTCTTGTGGAATAGCAATTTCTAGGTTGCTTTCATAATCATTTATTCTTTTAAATGTTCTTTGTGGACCAACATTTCCGCCAGATTTATCAGCAAAACTCAATCGGTTTAAGGTGCTTCTACCTACGCCCCAGTATTGCGCTTCTGGGTCTTCCCAATACACGGCATCAGCTCTTAATCGCCAAGGAGAATCAAAAATGTAAGGCGCATCATAGCTAACCTCATAGCGTACACGTCCATTTTCAAAGACAAAGAATTCTGCATTTACACGATGTCTATAAGGGGTGTATTCAAAAAATGGATCGCTTTCATCTTTATTGATGAATAGGTTTACGTTACCACCTGCACCAAATCCACGGATAGGATCAAATTCAACGCGTGGTAAACCTGTAATAAATGTACCTTCTTTTTTGTCTTTTAAATCCACATCTGGCATCCGCTTTACAGGGTCTATGTAAAAGGGTAAATTTCTTAGATTTACGGTGTCTTTGTCCTGTTGAGCAGATAGGTTTTGCAATGAAAAACATACAATCAACAAAAGTAGTTTTTTAAACATAATTTTTTTTTGGCAAAATTACATACATAGCGTATTTAAAGGTTTTAGAAGCCACTTAGATTTGAATTAGATTTCTTCAACTAATTATTAGAAAATTATTAGAAAAAATATCGATTGCCCTAATTTATATTCAACTAAAACTATTGAATAACTTACTTTTGCAAAAAAATAAAGATTAGTTATGACCAAACAACTCAAAAGTATGCATTCTATTGATATTGATACAGTAGAAATGATGCTTGATATAATGAAATATTCAATTAACCGAATTTCCAATAGCAACCCAGACATGGGTAAACCTACCAAAGAAGAGGATTTATTTAAACTTGTGGGTGAAACTGTTACGGAAGATGGAATAGGAGGGGAGAAGGCTTTTGATTTATTTAAAAATGTTTTGTCTAAAGCAGCTGTTCCTGTAGACCATCCTAGACATTTAGCTTTTGTTCCTGCAGCTCCTACCAAAGCCGCTATTATGTTTGATTTGGTAACCTCTGCTTCAAGCATTCACGGTGCTTACTGGATGACTGGCGGTGGTGGGATTTTTTGTGAAAATAGAGCCATGGATTGGTTGGTTTCCTTAACAGGTTTACCTGAAAAATCTTTTGGTGTGTTTACTTCTGGAGGAACAGCCGCTAATCTTTCTGCTATTGTTGCTGGAAGAGAATACTGGCGCTCTTTAGATGAACAAAATAAAGGACTAAAAGCGCTTTTAATCACTTCTAATGGAGCTCATTCTAGCATCAAGTCCATGGCTAAAGTGATTGATGCTGATATACTTTTGGTAGATGATGAAAAGGAAGAGAGATTAACTCAAGAAGTACTTGAACATGCCATTAAAGGGTTAAGCGACTTTGATAGAAAGCGCCTATTTGCCGTTGTAGCTACAGGAGGCACAACCAATGCTGGGATTATTGATGATTTAAATGGTATTGCAACAGTATGTGAGAAACAACATTTGTGGTATCACGTTGACGCTGCATACGGCGGTGGTGCTTTAGCCGCTCCCTCGGTGAGGCATTTGTTTAACGGAATTGAACGCGCTGATAGTGTTACGATTGATCCACATAAATGGATGTTTTCTCCTTATGATTGTGGTGCGGTGATTTACAAAAATATGGAATTAGCCGCTAATGCGCATTCGCAGAAAGGAGCTTACTTAGATATTTTTAAAGACGAAGGAGCGCAAGGTTTTAATCCAGCGGATTATCAAATTCAACTCACTAGAAGATTAAGAGGTTTACCACTATGGTTTTCTTTAGCTATGCACGGTACCAAAAAATACACCGAAGCTATTGAAAGAGGCATAAGCTTAGCTAATTTTGCTGCTGCAGAAATAAAAAACAATCCTCATTTAGAGTTGATTAGAGAACCTGGTCTTTCTTGTGTGTTATACAAAAGAAAAGGTTGGGAGGCTGAAGATTACAGGAATTGGACTTACAAAAATCATCAAGCTAATTTTGCCTTAGTCACGCCTACAAAATGGACGCAAAACGGTGAAACAGAAACTTGTGCAAGATTTTGCTTTATCAACCCAGATACCAAAGAGAATGATATTATAGAAATTTTAGATTCAATGAAATAAATTGATTTACTCACTAGTATTCAGTTTTTTATCTAATGCTAATCGCCATTTCAATATACTTGGAATGGCTTTTTTCATTCTACTACCATACCAAGAAAAATATTCGCCGTTAACAATTTCATAAGGGGTTTCCTTAAGGTTGATTTTTGCAATATTTGATTCTGAAAAAGGATAAGGCTCTGAAGAGAACAAAACTAAATCTGATTTTTGTAGATCAATTTCATCTACCACAGGATATCTTTTTAAGTGTTTAAAATTATTTTCTAATTTGAACAGGTCTAACATGGAGTTGATGAAAGTGTTATTTGCTGCAACCATTAATGGGTCTTTCCAAATTAAATAAGACACCCTAACGCTAGCTACTTGCTCTAGGGCTTTATGTGCTTCTTTTATTAATGAGTTAATTTCACGATGAAGAATTTGAGCCTCTTTTTCTCTTTCAAAGAGTTTACCATAAGTTAAAATAAGTTGCAAAGCTCCATCAATAGAATTAAAATCTGCTACATGTACTTGAAAATCTTTACGCAATTCTTCAACACATGCTTTTGTGTTTTCTTCCTTGTTTGCACATATAAAATCAGGCGCTAGTTTCTTAACTTTTTCAATAGCCACATTTTTAGTACCACCAATTACGGTTTTTTCTTTCATTAAATGCTCAGGATGGTAACAAAAATTAGTTACACCTACTAATTCATTACCAAGTTGAAGATCATAAATTAATTCGGTTTGACTAGGAACAAGACTTACTATTTTCATTCTATATTTTTATGAAGTTCATTCAGAATATTAATATCTTTGACAGCTAACTTTTACCACCCAAGTATATGTCACAAAATTACTTATCTGCATCATCAACACCAAAGGAAATGGATGTTTTTGGAGAAGCAGCACTAGATTTTTATAATTTGAATAAAAAATCTACTATTCAGGTAGATGCAATTAATTTTGATTCAGACTTTATTCCAGTAGAATATTTGTTTAGAAGTTTTGAGGAAATGCCAAAGCTAGAACAAATGGCACTAAAAAGATCATCTGGTAGAGTTTTAGATGTAGGAGCAGGCGTTGGTAGTCACTCCATTTATTTGCAAGAATTAGGGCTTGAAGTGAAAGCTATAGACCAATCTGAAGGCTGTATTCAAGTTGCTAAAAAACGAGGCTTAGTAGATGCTCAAACCGCAGATTTTTTTACGTATAAGGATTCCATTAAATTTGATACCTTACTTTTTATGATGAATGGAATTGGTATTGCTGGTAAAATAGAAAATTTACCACTGTTTTTTAAAAAGGCTAAAGATCTTTTAAAACCCAATGGGAAATTAATTTTAGATTCTTCAGATTTGATTTTTTTATTTGATGATTATGATAACGAAATCCAAAATAGTTATTATGGAGAGATGACTTATCAAATTTCCTACAAAAACTTAGTATCCAAACATTTTGATTGGTTGTTCATTGATTTTCTAAAACTAAAAAAAGAGGCTTTTCAAAACGGTTTTTCATGTAATTGCATAGCTAATGGAAATCATTATGATTATTTAGCAGAATTAAAACTTATTTAAATTCTATCGATTTTTTTATCACCTCTTCCATGCTAATTTGCAAGTTT
>JAIUMH010000059.1 GCA_022565635.1 Flavobacteriaceae bacterium
TACATTTGATGCTCAGTAAAGACAAAATCAACTAAATTTTCATTTTGATTTTTAAGCAAATTTTGAGCAGGTTGGTATGGTCTTAATGTATCATTTTCTAAATAGAAAATCTGATCAGAAAAGTTTTTACACCATAAAGTATGAGAATGATCTTGCTGTATTTTATTAATTGAAAGTGCTAGATTATCCTGAAAAGAATAGTTTTTTGATAAAACTCCGTTGTAAGAAACTAAACCTTTATCTGTACCTAAAAACAAAAGCCCCGTATGATCTACATATAAATCATAAATAGTGTGTGAACCGAAGCCTTCTGTTAAGGCTATATGTCTAACAAATGTCTCTTCATTTTGAATAAATGAATACAAATTATTAGAAATTAGACTAATAAAAACCGTCCAATATATTAATCTAGTTATTTTCATTAATCTATTTTTAATAGCATCAATTTAAAAACTTGTTAATCCATTAAATTCTTATAAAATAACGGATACTATTAGAAATGCTTATGATGTATTCCTTCAGAAAAAACTTCCAAAATTACAAGCATTAAAGTAAATAGTAAAGTTATACACTATAATTTGACATTTTAATTAGTATAAGATGCTAAGTAAAAGTATTATTTTTAATAAATATAATATTCAAGTTGCTTAAATAAATTACCTAAATTGAAATTATTACAGGGACTAAATTACAAAAATCAATTGGTTAAATTTTTACTATTACATGAATACCAGATTTTATACCTACCAAATGGCGCAAAAGTTTCACCAGCGTATGAGATGCAAAAAGCCATTAAGTTATAGGTATTGAAAAAGAACAAAAAAAAGGCTGTTAATAAATAACAGCCTTTAATTTTAAGGGTGGATGATGGGATTCGAACCCACGACCCCCGGAACCACAATCCGGTGCTCTAACCAACTGAGCTACAACCACCGTTTATAGCATTTATAATGCGAGTGCAAATTTAATCTTTATTTTCTTATTGCAAAATATTTTTTGAATTAAATTAAATCAAAAATTGAATTTACAGCAGGATAACGTTCTACTGTAAATCCTTCAGCATATTCAACTCCAATAATTCTTCCTAAATTTCTTGCTCTATAACCAACACTGTCTAAAAAATTAGCACTTGATATAGGAGTCTTTGGCTCTTTACTATTGGGTGAGTAAAACTGTGACGCATAAGCCTTTACAGCATCGATTTTTTGATGAATAGAATCTGAAATATCAACAACTACATCAGGTTCAATTTCTTTCCACTGTATGTAATGATAGACTAGCTTGGGCCGCCAGGCTTCTTGCTCTTCATTTTTATAAGTAGTAACTAATTTTCGCAAACCACTTAAAAAACATGCATCACTCACCAATTTACTAGCCTTTCCGTGGTCAATATGTCGGTCATCAACTGCATTACAAAAAACTATTTCTGGTTTGTATTCTCTTATTTGCTCAATGATTTTTAATTGATGGGCTTCATCATTAGTTATAAAAGCATCTCTAAACATAAGGTTGTTCCGTACTGATGCACCAATAATTTCGGCCGCTTTTTGTGCCTCTTGCATTCTTAACTCTTTACTACCGCGAGTTCCCATTTCGCCTTGAGTTAAGTCAATGATTCCTACTTTTTTTCCACTTTTTACTTCTTTAGCAAGTACACCAGAGCAACTCAATTCAACATCATCTGGATGTGCACCAAAGGCTAAAATATCTAATTTCATTCAAAAATTTATTTAAACGGCAAAGTAAAACTAAGTTTCAAAATTAAGTGATCTATTTTGGATTAGCTTAAGACTTTACTTGGTTAGCAATCATTTTAATTTTAATTCCAAAGGCGGCAAAAAGCAGTGTCATAAAAGGCGACATATAATTAAAAATAGCGTATATAAAAAATTCACCAACTCCTACCCCAAGAACACCGCTATGGTATGCTCCACAAGTATTCCAAGGAATTAACACCGAAGTCACGGTTCCTGAATCTTCTAAAGTTCTACTCAAATTTTCTGGAGCTAAGCCTTTTTCTTCATAAGCCTTGGCAAACATCTTTCCGGGTACAACAATGGCTAAATATTGATCTGAAGCAGATATGTTTAATGCCAAACAACTGGCAACAGTACTGGCAAACAGACCAAAAACAGAAGAAAAGAGTTTCAGCAAGCTCTCACTAATTTTAGTCAAAGCCCCAATAGCATCCATAACGCCACCAAAAACCATAGCACATATAATTAACCAAATTGTTCCTAGCATTCCTGCCATTCCAGAAGAAGTGTATAATTCTTCCAGTGTAGAGTTTTCAGTTGGAATAACTACATCTGTAGTTATGGCATTTATAATTCCTTTGTACATGGTATGAAAATCAGTTCCTCCCCCTCCTGCTAATCGGACTAAATCGGGCTGAAAAAGAAGGGCAAAAACAGCGGCAAATAATGTTCCCATTAAAAGGGCAATTAAAGGTGGTGTTTTTTTAATGATTAAAACAATCACCAATACTGGAATTAAAAATAAAATAGGACTGATATAGAATTCACTTTCTATCGCTTTCAAAATAACATCAGGATTTACATTTCCTTCAGTAGTTTGGGTTAGGCCTATGATTGCAAAAACAATTAAAGCTACTATTATGCTTGGTATTGTAGTCCACGTCATATATTTAATGTGTGTAAACAAATCGGTTCCTGCCATGGCCGGTGCCAAATTGGTAGTATCACTTAATGGAGAAAGCTTATCGCCAAAGTATGCGCCAGATAAAATTGCTCCGGCGGTCATTCCTAAAGGAATTCCAAGTGCCTGAGCTATTCCTATCAACGCAATACCTACTGTTGCTGTTGTTGTCCAACTTGAACCAATAGAAATAGAAAGCAAAGCACAAATAATTACACAGGCTACAAGGAAAATAGAGGGGTTTAAAATTTGAAGCCCATAGTAAATCATTGTTGGAATTACGCCACTAATCAACCATGTACCCGATAAAGCACCAACCATTAATAAAATTAACAAAGCAGTTGAAGTTGATTTGATGTTTTGCGAAACTTCTGCTACCATTGTTTTGTAGGGTACTTTATGAAAAAAACCCACAATAACAGCAACGGCTGCTCCCATTAATAGAATAAATTGATTAGAACCTCCTAATGCATCATCTCCAAATACAAATACATTATAGGCTAACATGCCTACTAAAATAAGTACAGGTAAAATAGCATAAAAAATACTTAATTGAGGGTTGTTGATGATGTCCTGATTTTTTTCATCAGAGGTTTGACTATCCATGTTTTTAGCAATTGAATTCTATTCACCTACAAATCTACATTTATTTTGTAATAATGAAACTCCAAAGTCTTTCTTTTTACGTTGTAAACAGTCTTGGTGACAAAAAAATAATGAAGAACTAAGAATTTATTCTTTAATCACTTTTATGGTTTTGCTATTTTGATGGGAAATATTTTTTAAAAAATAAACCCCAGAGGAAAACTCTGATAAATTTAATTGGGTTTGAGTTTGACTTACTTTTATTTGTTTTAAAAGCTTACCTTGACTGTTATAGAGCTGAAGTTGGCTTCCTAGTTGCGACTCATCAACTTGAATTTGAAAAGTTTCCTTAAATGGATTAGGGCTTACAATCAATTCATTTGATTTTTCGAATTCTTCTGTATTCATAGATGATTCTTGATAAACTCTTACGTATTCAATATCCATTGAACTTTCTGTAAAATTTGGATCAATACTTGGTTCAATAGCTATATTTAGTAAAATGAATTGTTCTTCGTCAAAAGGCCATGTAGCTTCATTTTGTTCATTAGGTTGATAAACATAATGAACAACATCATCTACACTAAAAACCATTCGATCTTCATACCAATCTAAAGCATATACATGATAATTAGTTGAAGCAGTAGGAATAACTTGCCCTCCATGATTTACTGTACCGCCAAAACTTGATGGTGTGTGCATTGCACTTTGAATAAAGTTTTGGTTATGTCCCCAATGCTCCATAATATCAATTTCTCCACAAGCAGGCCATGGTGTTGTACCAAAACCTTCATTATCCCAATACGTTCCTAATTCTTCTATGTTTTTTCCTAGCATCCAAATGGCAGGCCATGTACCCACACCTGTTGGCAACTTCGCTTTCACCTCTACTCTTCCATACGTAAATGCAAATTTAGAATTTAAACGCGCTGAAGTATAATTTTTTGTCACACCTTGGTCTGTAAAGGTTTCACTCTTTGCCACAATATGCATGATTCCGTCTTCCACATAAGAATTTTCTAACCGGTCTGTATAATGCTGGATTTCACCATTAAACCATGAATTTCCGTTAGGTAAAATTGTTTGGTGATACCATTTATTTGTATTTATTGACCCATCTTGATCAAACTCATCAGACCAAACTAATTCATCATACACAGGATCATCTATAGGATTAGTTTCATCATCTGGGGCGTCTTCCCCTTGAAAATAAAAATCGTCTATATATGCCAAAACTTCATCATTGTTATCTTCTCCATTCATTTGAAGTAAAACACGATTAAAGTCAGTACGCTGTAATGGATCTGGCGAGTTGGGATCTAAGTTGATGTAAGAATCGTTGGCAAAATCAAAACTTATTTCTTGCCAAACATCTAACTCAATTGAATGTATAATTTCAGTCTGTGTAGACCAAGGTGCACCTATTGAATTATCTTGTAATTTTAATGAAATTTGATTGGGCTGGTTGCCTGTAATTCCACTTGATGGTACATAAATTTTTAAAGTAAAAACACTTTCTTCTGAAAGTAATATAGGATTATTTGAATCAAAAAAAACGTTAGCGTATTGACCACCTACATCATGATACAATAATACATTTGATGAAGGGTTAAAACTATCTTGCTCTGGGTTTCCGAAAGGATAATCTACAACAGCATCATCAGCAATCCATGAATTAATGGTAGAATTCCCCTCAAAATCATCTTGAAGTAATTGTGCTTGAAAAGAAAAATGAATTAATAAAAATAAAGTAAAATAACGCATTATATAATTTTTAGTTAGCAAGATAAAATAAATAGACCCAGAATAATTGATTCAGAACACTTTATCTGGTATGTATGTTTTTTGTAGTGGTATTTTTAAGTGTAAATGCTCAATTCAACATCATTTTTTTAAAAAACAACTTAGCTCTATTGAGTATTTAGTGATTCATCCTTATGTTTGTTTAAGAAGCTCAGGTCCGTAATTATAAACTCCGGATAGCCTTAGATCGCGTTAGGGATTATAAAATCAATAAAGTATTTCAAATTTGTAAGAATCTAAGTTTTGATTAATTTTCTCTTGTTAACACGTAATAAATCACATAGAGCCAACCAAAAATTCCATGAACAATAGCCAATAAAACAGACTGATTTCTATGCCAAGAAATAACAACTGCTATAGTACTTCCTAAACTAACTCCGCCTTTGGTAGCTGTTCTTGTAATTTCTTGTGTTGTTGAATCTTGGCAATAACAACTAAAAGAAAGTAACAATAGGAACAAGAAAAGTAGTTTGAATTTTTGCATAGCTAGAAGTTTATTGTTTTCGTTGTCTAACTGCTTCAAATAACAAAATTCCTGAGGCTACAGAAACATTCATAGAATCTACTTCTCCTTGCATAGGGATGATAATGTTTTGGTGAGAAGCTTCTCTCCAAATTTCAGTTAAACCTGTAGATTCGGTTCCCATGACTAAAGCTGTAGCTCCCGTGTAATCTACTAAAGTATAATCTTTAGCCTCTTGTAAAATTGCACAAAACATTGGTATGTTATGAGAATCTAAAAACTGAATAATTTCTTCTGATGTCCCTAAACCTATTTGATTGGTGAAAACTGTACCAACACTAGAACGAATAATGTTAGGGTGATAAAGATCGGTTTTTAAATCGGCAATCAATACAGCATCAGCTCCACAAGCATCTGCCGTTCTTAACAAAGCACCAATGTTTCCAGGTTTTTCGGGGGCTTCTGCGACTAAAATTAGAGGGGCTTTACTTTCTAAAACCAAATCTTGAAGTTTATTGGCTTTGGTTTTTACCACTGCAACCAAACCTTCAGTACTTCCTCTGTAAGCAATTTTACGATATATTTTCTGATGAACTAAATTTAATATTTCAGTTGACTGAACTAAAGCTTCTACTTGCTCAAGAGGAATATAATCAGGACAAAAATAAACCTCAACAAATTCAAAACCGCCAGAAACACACAATTCAATTTCTTGCTGACCCTCAACTAGAAATACATTTTGGTCACGTCTAGCTTTTGACTTTGACTGAAGCAAGACTAAATTTTTAATACTTGGATTTTGAAAACTTGTAATTTCTTTCATTGATTTATTTAAAATTCTAATATTTTTTAAAACAATATTTTTCAATTTCTGCCTTACTTTTTAAGCAAAGTAGTATTTCAAAAAAATGAATAATAACGAATTATACTTCAACATTATTCCGCTTAATTTATACAAAAAACAAAAAAACGTTACTTAGCAAATTAGAGTAAGCAACGTTTTTTTGTTTATAATTGTTAAGCCGGTAACGACTTATAAGTGAATTACTTCATCATAAGCATCGGCAACTGCTTCCATAACCGCTTCACTCATTGTTGGGTGAGGGTGAACAGTTTTCAAAACTTCATGACCAGTGGTTTCTAATTTTCTACCTAAAACAGCTTCAGCAATCATATCAGTTACTCCAGCTCCAAGCATGTGGCAACCCAACCATTCGCCATATTTAGCATCAAAAATCACCTTTACAAATCCATCTTTACTTCCTTCAGCACTTGCTTTACCAGAAGCAGAGAATGGAAATTTACCTACTTTTAATTCGTAACCAGCTTCTTTAGCTTGCTTTTCAGTCATCCCAACCGAAGCAATTTCTGGATTAGAATAGGTACATCCAGGAATGTTACCGTAATCTAGGGCTTCCACCTTCATTCCTGCAATTTTTTCTACACATAAAATACCTTCAGCTGAAGCTACGTGAGCTAAAGCAGGACCATGAGTAACATCTCCTATAGCGTAATAACCAGGAACATTAGTTTGGTAGTAATCATTCACTACAATTTTATCTTTATCGGTTTTAATGCCAACATCTTCAAGACCTATATTTTCAATATTAGTTTTAATTCCTACAGCAGAAAGTACCACATCGGCTTCTAAAATTTCTTCTCCTTTCTTGGTTTTTACCGTAGCTTTAACTTTTTTGCCAGAGGTATCTACTTTTTCAACTGAAGAATTGGTCATGATTTTGATGCCTTTTTTCTTATAGATTTTTTCAAACCCTTTAGAAACGTCTTCGTCTTCAACAGGAACAATTCTAGGCTGAAACTCAACTATAGTAACATCGGTTCCCATGGAATTATAAAAACTAGCAAACTCCACACCAATGGCTCCAGAACCAACCACAATCATAGATTCAGGTTGCTTTTCTAAAGTCATTGCTTTGCGGTAGCCAATTACTTTTTTACCGTCTTGTGGTAATGAAGGTAATTCTCTAGAACGCGCTCCAGTTGCAATAATAATATGCTTTCCTTCGTAATCTTTCGTTTTTCCGTCAGATCCTTCAACGCTAACTTTCTTGCCTGGCTTTACTTTACCATGGCCTTCAATAACATCAATTTTATTTTTTTTCATAAGGAATTGAACACCTTTGCTCATTCCATCTGCTACGTTTCTGCTTCGTTTTACAACTGCTGTAAAATCTTTATCGGCTTTTTCAACTTTCAAACCATAATCATCAGCATGCTTTAAAAAATCAAAAACTTTAGCACTTTTTAGCAAAGCTTTTGTAGGAATACATCCCCAGTTTAAACAAACACCACCAAGACTTTCTTTTTCAATTACAGCAGTTTTCATACCTAATTGAGAAGCTCGAATTGCAGTTACATATCCACCTGGACCACTTCCTAAAACAATAACATCGTATTTACTCATATCCCTAGATTTTTCTTCAAAATTTTTAAAAATGCTAAATTAATAATATTCCTGCTAATAGCGATTACTAAATTGAATTTTGTGAAAGTCTATCTACATTCAACAAAAATAACTTTACTTTATTCAACCAAAATTTACACTGTATTCAAGAAGAAATAAATTCTCAATTAATGGCATATAAACTTTGGTAGATATACTTCCAAGAGAATCTTTGTATAATCAGCGAAGTTTTAACTAAGTTAGAATCCTAAAAAACAGTTTAAAAATGCATGAATTTTCTTACTAGTTTTTCAAAATTTAGCTTACATTTCCAAATTTTTAAAACAAATTATTTGAAGAGGAAATAAAAAATTATATTTACCCTATATTTAATCAATAAAGATGAATCAAAAAATACATTTTTTTATTGGAATTTTCTTTATTTGCTTTGGTATAGTTTGCCAAGCCCAATACACCGAAACGATAAATTCCAATCGCCCTGGATTTTCTCAAGGAGCTTTTGCCGTTGGTGAAGGTGTTATTCAATTAGAAACGGGCTTAAGTTTTGGAAATGATAAGCATCGACTAAGAAGAGCTGATGCCAATATTTTTGGTACAGATTATGCGTTAAGATATGGATTTAAAAGCTCAAGGTTTGAGCTTATGTTAGACGGAACATTCTTAACTCAAAATGAAAGTATACTTGTTGGTGGTGGATATAGAGAATTTGTAACAGCCAATTTTCAAAGAAATACGATTGGTGGAAAATATTTAATCTACGATCCTTGGGTAGAAAGAGAAATGCAAGGACCAGATATAAGAAGTTGGAAAAGAAATAACACCCTGCAATGGTGGCACTTAATTCCAGCGGTTTCAGGTTATTTTGGACTCAATACCAATTTTGGAGAAAGCCCGTTTATGCCTCCAAACGATTCTTTCATTTCAACAAGAATGGCTATAATCACTCAACACAATTTTAAACGCTGGGTTTTAGTATCCAACTTTATTATGGATCGTGGAGAAACCGATTTTAGAAATTTCACAGGGATTTTTACCTTAACTCACACAATTAACTACGACTGGTCTGTTTTTGGTGAATTTCAAAGTATTATTGGAGATTATTATAGTGATGAGCTTTTACGAGGAGGTGCAGCTTACTTAGTCAACAGAAATTTACAAGTAGATGTGAGTGCTTTAGTTAACTTTAAAGATACTCCTCAACGATGGCAAGTTGCTGCCGGCGTTTCTTACCGCTTTGATCGTTTTTTTAAGGAAGACTATATTTTTGAATCAAAGGAAAAGCAAAAAGAATTTGAAGAAAACAAGAAGAAAGAAAAAATTAGATCGCAAAGAAAAGAGAAATTCAATATTCCGTAAATTTTATTCTTTTACCACCTTAAAACGAATTGCATCTTGTAAATCACCCTCTAATTTTACAAAATAAATTCCAGCTTTATAGTCTCTAAAGTTGATTTCTTGAACTTTTGATTTATGCTGTAAAGAAAGGTTTTGTACCGTCTTGCCTAAAGAATTATAGATAGTAATTTTATTAATTTCATCGTTAAGATGAATAAACAACCTGTCTTTTACAGGGTTTGGATAATAACTAAAGTTAGACGCTTCAATAGATTGATTATTCAATGTGCCATTCACATCTAAATATAGTTGTGAAACCGCTTGATAATATTGATTTGCAATGGCTTCATCATGAATGATTAATGTGTTTTCATCATTTCTATTTTCAGCAGAAAAACTCCAGTTATGAGAACCAGTAAGAACACTAGCATTAGTTGTGCCATGGTCAACTACCATCATTTTATGATGCATAATTCCGTTAGCTGAATATTCGTAGTAATTGTTAGCTCCTAAATTTTCTTCCAAAAAATCTTTCATTGAGCCCGTATAATCTTCCGTATCAACCAAAAACGCAAGTTCATTTATTCCATTGTTATATTGGTCAATTAAGGCTTGAGCAAGATTTTCTCTGGTAATCAACATAGTTGCTACTACAAGACTTTCATTAGCATTTTCAATTAAATTTAAAATTTCCTGTTCAGTTCCATCCGTTGGACTAAAGTAACATTCTACATCTATTCCTCCTACATTAAATTCTTTTGGAGTATTATCTTCTTTGGTATTGCCAAACCTAATGTTAGAAAAATTGGGTTGAGCTCCACTACTGCCCCACATTTCATCAAATTCCATTTGAAAAGTTTGGGCTAAAGTTTGGTCTTGTAATATAATTACATTGTTTTTATCCGGGCCATTAATTTGTCCTGTAGTCCAATTAGTAGAACCTGTCCAAACAACAGATTTAGACGCGTCCTCATGCTCAGCATCAATAATTATAAACTTGTGATGCATAATTCCAGGAAAGTTTGGATTTTCTAAACGTTGGATAATTGGAATATTAGAATTGAGTACACTAATCATAGTACTGCTTGTGCTTCCATCATGAATAACTCTAACCTGTACGCCATCTAAATAAGCTTGATTAATGGCTCCGGCAACACCTGTGGTAGGGTTATTTCCAAAAGAATTATAGATAGCAATATCTATGCTTTCTTCTGCGCGCTCAATATAGTTAATTAGCGTATCTCTAGTTGCATCATTAATGTAGTGTGCAATATTTTCATCAGAAGAAGCTACATTTTCATTGATTTCATGATTAAAATAGGCAATTATTTCGCCTGGAAGCATAGAGCTTGTTGCGTAAGTTTTTGTATAATACAAAGTATCTTTGGTGTCATCAAATAATTGAAATTGAGCGCTATAAAAAGCACTTGGTGGCAAGCCATCCAGTTGAATATGGTGAGCGGTAGAATGTATTGAAAGCTCATTAAAACTTAGTGTGTCTGTTGCATTTTTAATGGGTAAAAGCTGTAATTGATACCCCGAACGATCCTTTGTTTCAAATTCTAATTCAAAACCTTGATGGGTAATGTTTTTAGCCTTGATTGAAGGATTTACTAATTGAGGTTGAGAAAAGACTACACACCCAAAAAACAGAAAAAAAACAACAAAAAACTTGAAATTCATCAGTTTACAATTTTTAGAAACAAATATAGTTTAAAAAATCAGCTTTTAAAACGAGATTTATGTATAAATTGTTTTCTATAAATTTTCAATTTGATAACAAATTAAAAACCTTTAAATTAAAACAAGATGTTACTTTTACCACAAATATAAACCAATGAATTTCTTAACTTTAAACAGAAATAACAAAACTGTGAAGAAATTGAATTTAAATCGATTTTTTAAATTTAAAAAACTGAATCAAACTAAAGTGTTAGTAGTTGGTCATAGAGGTGCACGGGGCTTAGCATCAGAAAACACCATTGCTTCATTTGAAAAAGCCGTTGAGCTAGGTGTTGACATAATTGAATTAGATGTGGTAATTTCTAAAGATAAGCAAGTAGTTGTCTCTCATGAAGCTTGGATGAATCATAAAATATGCACACAAGAAAATAAGCGTAAAATTTCATCTGAAGAAGCAAAAAAACTTAATCTTTATCAAATGAACTACAATGAAATTAAACACTTTGATTGCGGTTCACTAAAACATCCTTTATTTGAGGATCAAGAAAATGAAGAGGCTTATAAACCACTTTTAAAAGATGCTTTGTTAATGATGGAGTTTATGTCAAAAAATCATGAACATGAAATTTCCTACACCATTGAAATAAAGTCGCATCCATCAACAGATGGTAAATATCACCCAGCTCCAAAAGATTTTGTACAATTAGTGATGCAAACTATACAAGATTTTCCAGCTGAAAAAATTAATTTAAGAAGTTTTGACCTCAGAATTTTAAAAGAAATTAAAAAAAGTTTTCCTGCCTATTCTACTTGCTTAATCTCTGAAAACGGCAACCTAAAGAAGGAATTAAAAGAACTTGGTTACCTCCCAGAAGTTTACAGTCCAAATTACAATACACTTTCAAAATCTATGATTAAAAAATGCAAAAAAAAACAAATCCAAATTATTCCGTGGACTGTAAATGAATTTGAAGAGCTTAAGGAAATATTATTGATGAATATAGACGGTATAATTACCGACTACCCCAACAGAGCTATACGACTTAGAGATCGATACATGAAGTTAAGAAATTAATTGCAGTCTTTTTTTAATTGTTCTATTTGTGTATTTAACTTTTCAATTTCTCTGGCCTGACTTTCGTAACTTTTTTTAGAATTAAAGTAAATTAATAAAGCAATTAGGCTGGCAAAAACAAAGCCATACATATAAAATTTAGATTTCATTAAATACTGATTTTTAGATTGTCATAAGCCAAAAATACATTTTCTGGCAATTCATTTTGTACCTCATCATGAAAGCCCATATGATGACTAATGTGTGTAAAATAGGCTCTTTCTGGTTGAATTTCTTCTACAATAGCAAGCGCCTGTTCTAAATTGAGATGAGATCTATGCTCCTCTTTTCTAAGCGCATTTAATACAAGTACTTTTACTCCTTTAAGTTTGTCTTTCTCTTCTTGAGGAAAAACTTTTGCGTCTGTTACATAGGCAAAATCATCAAATCTGTATCCGTAAACTTGTAACTCTGGATGGTAAACATTAATAGGGATTACTTTTTTACTTCCTAAATTAAAAGGTCGGTCGTCAATTATATGCTGATTTAAGGTAGGGGCTCCTGGATATTTATTTTCAACTTGAAAAACATATTCAAAGCGCTTTTTAAGTTCATTTAAAACTCTTTGATGGCAATAGATAGATATATTACCTTGTCTAAAATAAAACGGCCTAACGTCATCCAATCCAATAACATGATCATTATGTTCATGCGTAAATAATATTCCATCAATACGTTCAACAGAATTGGTAATCATTTGTTGCCTAAAATCTGGACCACAATCAATAACGTATTTATAATTATCCCACTCTAAAAGAACCGAGACACGCAAACGTTTATCTTTTGGATTTGTACTCAAACAAACTGGATGATTACTACCTATTATAGGTATTCCCTGTGAAGTTCCTGTACCTAAAAATGTAACTTTCAAAACTTATTTTTTAACACAAATGTAGGCATAAATATTTCATTTAGCTTTGTATTTACGTATATTTGTAATCAACATAAGTGAAAAAAACTTTAATACAAAAATTCGGTTGTATGTCAATTAAGATAATGGGTGATAAAGATTTTCAAAGCGCAAAATCAATAAAAGATAAAGCACTGAGAATCAACTTAAACGAGAATATTTATGGTACATTTGCAGAAATTGGTGCCGGACAGGAAACAGTAAGAAACTTTTTTAGAGCTGGAGGTTCTTCCGGTACAATTGCTAAAACCATGAGTGCTTATGACAAAGACTTTTCTGACGCAGTTTACGGAGTTGAAGATGATCGTAGATATGTTACAGAAAGTAGGTTAAGAAAAATGCTTGATCATGAAACCCGTTTAATTGAAGAGCGTATTGTAAGATCTAAGCATCCCAATAAACTCTTTTTTACTTATGCCAATACAGTTGCTACAATTGATTTTGCAAAACGCTATAAAGGCCATGGGTGGATTGGCATCAAGTACCAACTAGAACCAGGGGGTGATTATAACAAAATTGTTTTGCATATTCGTTTTAAAGAAAACGATGCTAGATTGCAACAAAACACATTAGGTATTTTAGGAACGAATTTAATATATGCCGCATTTTACGCTCATAATGACGCCAAGCAAATTTTAAAAGATTTATATGACCACATTGATAAAGATCAAATCGAAATAGACACAATTAACTTTTCTGGTCCTGCTTTTAAAGATGTGGATAATCGCTTAATCAGCCTTCAATTAGTTAAAAATGGAATGACTGATGCGGTGATGTTTGATCCCAGTGCAAACAATGTTTTGGCCGCTAAAGTTTTATACAAGAAAAACATATTAGCGCTTAGAGGTAGCTTTAGACCAGTAACCAAAGTGAATGAAGACATCTACGAAAAATCTTTAGAGCTCTTTGCTAAGGAGAAAAAGGTAAAAAAAGACAATATAGAAGTTGTTTTTGAAATTACTTTGTCAAATCTTCGTTCTGAGGGTGAGATTGATGAGGAAGATTTTATGGACCGCGCTAAACTTCTCTGCGAGTTAGGGCACACTGTAATGATTTCTAATTTCCAAGAATACTACAAATTAGTTGAATATTTATCTAATTATACCAAAGAAAGAATGGCGTTATCTATGGGGGTAAACAACCTCATTGATGTCTTTGACGAAAAATATTACCGCCATTTAAGTGGAGGAATTTTAGAAGCCTTTGGAAAACTATTTTACAAAGATTTGAAGGTATATTTATATCCCTATAAAAATCCAGATACAGGTGAAATTACTACGAGCGATAACTTAAAAGTTCACCCGCGAATGAAGGAACTTTATAAATTTTTCAAGTACAATGGAAGAGTGGTTGATGTAGAAAACTACAACCCAGAAGTTATGGAGATTTTCTCGCGTCAAGTATTACATATGATAGCCAATAACGAAGAGGGCTGGGAAAAGATGCTTCCTGAAAAAACCGCCCAAAAAATAAAAGAAGAAAACCTCTTTCAAAGAGAATATAAAAAACCAGAAAAAGTTGGTTTTTACGTTCAAAAATAAATTTTTAAACGCCTCTTTATTGAGGCGTTTTTATTATCTTCGTGACTTAATATTTTATTTCAGTGAGAAAGATTTTAAGCTTAATAATTTTGCTTTCATTTACAGCTAAGCCAGCTGTAAATTTTAGTATTATTGTCTATTATCAAAGTAATCTTTCTCAAATTATTGAAGATTTTTGTGTGAATAAAGATCAACCTGAACTCAATTGTGATGGTAAGTGTTATTTGGCTCAAAAATTAGATCAATCTGCAACAAATTCAGATGAAGTTGATACGAGTTTTGAGATTGCAGAAAGTTTTACAGTTGTTTTCTTTTCTCCATTAAATTACGAATTAACAAATTCAAATTCAATAATTCATAAAGAAATTAATCAAGATTATAAGAATAATTACTCATATTTATTTTCTTCAAATTTCTTTGTCCCACCCAATGTTTAAGTAATACCTATTAGTTATTGATTGCCAAAATTTAGCTTGTATATTTTTTCCTATATCTTACCTTATTCATGTTTTCTTTTATGAACTTAGGGATTTAGAAAATTAATCATAGTGATAACTAGGAATAAATCAAGGCTCCTTTAATAAGTGCATTTAATAATCAAATTGGTATAATTGTTTTGACTATTCATTTTAACTTCCTAGTAATTGGTTTAGAAATCTATCTAGTAGATAATGCATTCTAAAAACTTTAATTACATATTCACTGAGTAATATAGTCAATACCTGTTTAAAAAATAAAAAAATAAAAAATAAACAAATAAAATGCTTTGTTACGCTATTCAACTTTGCGTAACCTTAGCAAACTAAATTTAAATTACTTAAACATGAAAAATTATTTAAAACTGTTCTGCGTATTTTGTGCAGCCATACTATTTACTAAATGTTCTTCAGATGATGACAACACTAATTCAGCTGAATTAGAAGGTGAAGGAAATATTGAATTCTTTTTTGACAATTCATTTAACAATGACGACTTATTATTAAGTGCAAGCACCTATGTCAATTCTTTAGGTGAGACTTTCAAAGTGAATCGCATGAGTTATATAGTTAGTAATTTTAGCTTAACAGATGAAGATGGAAATGTGTTTACCTATCCAGAGGATGACAGCTACTTTATTATTAGCGAAGAAGACCAAGAGGTAAAAGTGGTGCTACAAAACATTCCAGCAGGAAATTATACAAGCATGAAGTTTGGTGTTGGTGTACCCATGGATAAATACGCGCAAGGAGAAACATCTCAACAAGAATTTTGGGATTTTGCAGCTGGATACAGCGGTTCGATTTGTGCCAGTCATTTCGGTCTTATAGTGCCAGTG
>JAIUMH010000060.1 GCA_022565635.1 Flavobacteriaceae bacterium
ATAGTATAAACGTCACTAACTATTAAATAAAATTTGCTGAAATTTTCAGAGGCTCAAACTGACAGTTCTCGATACTTTTTCATTGTTTTTTCCTTTTCGAAAAACAATGAAAAAACCCAGCCTCAGGCGGGCAGGCTCAAACTGACAGTTTGAAATTAAAGTTTTTCAATATTTACTAATGACTTTTATCATGCATAAAATCATACATTTTTTTCTAAAAAATAGACTGGTTACCAGTATATTACTCGTTTTTTTATTGCTCGCGGGTGTGGTGACTTCGCCATTTGATTGGGAATTGGGTAATTTGCCTAAGCATCCAGTGGCAGTAGATGCTATTCCTAATACTGGAGAAAATCAACAAATCATTTTCACCGAATGGAAAGGGCGTTCACCCAAAGATATCGACGACCAAATCACCTATCCGCTTACCACTTATTTATTGGGTGTGCCTGGCGTAAAATCGGTGCGTAGTTCTTCCATGATGGGATTTTCTAATATTTACCTCATCTTTGAAGAAGACGTTGAATTTTACTGGTCGCGTTCACGAATCTTGGAGAAACTCAACGCTTTGCCAGCCAATTTACTTCCAGAGGGTGTAAAACCTAGTTTAGGTCCAGACGCCACCGCTTTAGGTCAGGTTTTTTGGTACACTTTAGAACCTCAAGACAAAGAAGGTAATCCAACAGGTGGTTGGGATTTACATGAAATTAGAAGCGTACAAGATTTTTATATCAAATACGCTTTAAGCGCAGCTGAAGGCATTGCTGAAGTAGCTTCCATTGGTGGTCATGTACGCGAATATCAAGTGGATGTTCGACCTGAAGCTTTACGTCAATACAACATTAGTCTTAATCAAGTTGCCCAAGCTATTCAAAATAGCAATCGTGATGTGGGTGCTAAAACGCTAGAAATAAACCAAGCTGAATATGTGGTGAGAGGCTTGGGGTATTTGCAATCTAAAGAAGATTTAGAAAAAGCAGTGGTTGATGTTTTTGAAAATGTTCCTATCACAATTGCTGATGTGGCCGAAGTAATTATTGGTCCAGCCGAACGCCGTGGAGTTTTGGACCGCGGTGGTGCTGAGGTTGTGGGTGGCGCAGTGGTGGCCAGAGATGGTTTTAACCCGCTAGAAGCCATAGAGAATGTGAAAGCAAAAATTGAAGAGTTAGCCCCTGGTTTAGCTTCAAAAACCTTGGCAGATGGCACCGAGTCTCAATTAAAAGTTGTCCCTTTTTACGACCGAAGTGAGCTTATTTACGAAACCATTTCAACTTTAGAAGACGCCATTAGTTTACAGGTTGTCATCGCTATTTTAGTAGTGCTTATTCTGCTCATGAATTTACGGGCATCAATGGTGATTTCTTCAGTTTTACCTTTTGCTGTTTTAATGGTTTTTATTTTGATGAAGCTCTTTCAAATTGAAGCCAATATTGTAGCGCTTTCTGGTATTGCCATTGCCATTGGAACCATGATTGATTTAGCGGTAATCTTGTCCGAAAATATTGTCAAACACCTGGAAGAATCAAAAACCAATTCCAATCAGGAGCGTTGGCAAAAAGTGTACGAAGCTACCACAGAAGTAAGTGGCGCAATTTTAACCGCCGTGGCAACCACCATTGTTAGTTTTGTACCGGTGTTTTTGCTTCAGCAAGCCGAAGGTAAACTCTTTATTCCACTTGCTTATACTAAAACTTTTGCTTTAGTAGCGGCCTTGTTAGTAACCTTGTTCATTTTACCTACCTTAGCTTATTGGACCTTGGGTTGGAAGATCAAAAAGAAATCATTTCAGTGGATTAAATCCTTACTTTTTCTTGGTTTGGGGGTATATTTATTCACGCAAAGCGAATGGTTTTTTGGAATTATTTTTATTGGCTTTTTTCTTTCTGAATTACTTCCTAAATCGCTTTTACATCGGGGTAAACAAATTAAAATAGGATTGGCTATTGTGGCTGTTCTTTGGCTTTTAGCTAATTATTGGTTGCCTCTTGGGCCAGCACAATCTGTATTGAAAAATCTGATTTTTGTGGTGGTATGCGTGAGTATTATTCTCCTTGTTTTTCATTTACTTATTCGTTATTATGAAAAAATTCTAGCATTTTGTTTACGTTATCCAAAGTCGTTTTTAAGCTTACCTCTTTCATTGGTGGTTTTCGCTTTAATGATTTGGTTAGGCTTTGCTCAAGTTTTTCATTATCCTCAAAAAGCTTTTAATTCCCTAGGTTGGTCTATAGAAGAAACCCAAGCCTGGGAAGCTACAGCCAGCACTTTTCCAGGCATAGGAAAAGAATTTATGCCTAGTTTAGATGAAGGTAGCTTTTTGTTAATGCCCACCACCATGCCACATTCTGGAGTAGAGTACAATGTTGAAACGCTCAAGCTTTTAGACATTCTTACCGAACAAATTCCAGAAGTGAAAGAAAGTGTTGGGAAATTAGGAAGAGTAGAATCGGCTTTAGATCCGGCTCCTATTTCTATGTTTGAAAACGTGATTAATTACAAATCTGAATACCGTTTAGATGATCGCGGTAGAAGAACAAGATTTGAAGTTAATAAGCAGGGAAATTTTGTGCTTCAACAGGATAATTTTCCGTTGGAAACGGAGGAAGAAATCTTTTTCTCACCTCAGGAATTTCAGCTGGTCAACGCTTCTAATGAATTGATTTCAGAAGAATTACAAGATGAAATTTTACCTCGGTTTTTGGAAGCTACCGAGAACTATCTAATTGTAAATAAAAAAGGGAATTACTTCAGAAACTGGCGACCAGAAATTCAAACTACCGATGATATTTGGCAGGAAATTGTTCAGGCTACCAAAATTCCTGGACTTACTTCAGCGCCCAAATTACAACCCATAGAAACCCGTCAAGTCATGCTTCAAACAGGAATGCGCGCGCCTATGGGAATCAAAGTTTTTGGGAGTAGTTTGGAAGAAATTGAAGCTTTTGGAATGGAATTAGAAGCTCTTTTAAGGGAAGTACCAAGCTTGCGTTCTAGTGCGGTAAACGCCGAGCGAATTGAAGGAAAACCTTATTTGCATCTAGAAATCTTGCGTTCTCAAATTGCTCTTTATGGCTTGAGTGTGGAAGACGTGCAACAACATATAGAAATGGCAATTGGAGGCATGCCAATGACCACAACCATTGAAGGAAGAGAACGTTACAATGTGAGAATCAGATATCCTAGAGAATTACGTCAACACCCGGAGGATATAGCGCAAATTTTGGTATCTGCTCCTAATGGAAATCAAATTCCACTTGGAGATTTAGTAGAGATCACTTACCACAAAGGACCTACCTCTATTAAAAGCGAAAATACCTTTTTGGTAGGTTATGTGTTTTTTGATAAAGCTTCAGATGTTGCTGAAGTTACCGCTGTAGAAGAGGCTAAAAAAGCTGTACAACAAGCTTTGGATGAAGGCGATTTAGTAATGCCTACTGGAATGCGTATTGAATGGGCAGGAAATTATGAAAATCAAGTGCGGGCTGAACAACGTTTAAGCATCATTATTCCAATAGTTTTAGCGGTTATTTTCTTGATTTTATTCCTTCAGTTTAAATCGGTTTCCACTAGTTTAATGGTGTTTTTAAGCATTGCTTTAGCCTTTAGTGGAGGCTTTATTTTAATTTGGCTGTATGGATGGGATGGTTTTTTGAATATGGAAATTTTTCAGTCCAACCTTCGGGAAATTTTCCAAATTCAATCCATTAATTTAAGTGTAGCTGTTTGGGTAGGATTTATTGCTTTATTTGGAATTGCAACCGATGATGCAGTTTTAATGGCGACTTATTTAAAGCAGAGTTTCGCCAAGCGAAAAATTAAGGATGTAAAGGATTTGAAAGTAGCAGTAATTAAAGGAGCAGAGCGAAGAATTAGACCGGCAGTAATGACATCAGCCACCACCATTATTGCTTTATTGCCCGTGCTTACTTCAACAGGAAAAGGTTCAGAAATCATGCAACCCATGGCAATTCCAGCTTTTGGGGGAATGCTTATGGCTTCTGTAACTTATTTTTTGTTGCCTGTTTTGTATTATATGAATGAGAAAAGAAAGTTTGAAAATGAGGAATAATATGAATAGATCCCTATACCAAAAATTTTGTAAATTTTATTTAATGGGAAGTAACGATTTAATTGAAATTAAAAATAAAAGAAATCAAATGCCTATCCATTACCTGTGCTGAGTTTGACGAAGTAAGGGAAAGGCTAGGATGAGTGTTTTTGGGAAATTGAAAAGCAATACGTAAAACACCCTTTACCTATCGGCATTTCCCTCAAGGCAGTGCACTGAGTTTAACCGAAGTGGAAAAATCTTGAAATCAGGCAATATTTTGATTATAAAAAGATTAAATGATAAAATATTTAATAGTGAGCGCGCGGTGAATGTTCTTTGATTGTACTCAGTAGAACTATTGAGAGCCGTTGCAAAAATGTTCTCGATACAATTTTCAATTGCTTTTTAATTAAAGCTATTGAAAATCACTCGAACTGACAGTTCTCGATACTTTTTCATTGTTTTTTCCTTTTCGAAAAACAAAGAAAAAAACCAGCCTCGGGCGGACGGGCTTGAACTGACATGAGTTTGATCATAAAAAATGAAACAAAAACACTCACCTCGAGTATAAATTAAGGGTGTTTTGGGAGATATAATGAAACATAATTGTAGAGATATGAAAAATAGTAAATTATTGTGTGCCTTACTTGGTTTTTTTCTTGGCTTTTTTGTCCAAGGGCAATCCTTAGTAGAGTTACAAGAAATAGCTTTGGCCAATAATGCTGGAATTCAGGCTAGTTATAAGCAATTTGAAGCTTCGTTAGAGCAAATTCCGCAGGCTAAATCCTTAGATGACCCTATACTTTCTGGAGGTTATTTTCTCCAGCCTATGGGAACTTTAATGGGAGAACAAGTGTTTAAATTAAGCTTGAATCAACAATTTCCGTGGTTTGGAACTTTAAAAGCTAAAGGCGATTTGGTAGCGCTTCAAACAGAGGCAAATTTTCAGGATTTTATAGAGCAAAAAGCAAACTTAGAATTACGTATTGCTGAAGTTTATTTTCCGCTTTTAGAAATTCATCAACTTATGGAATTGGAAAAAAAACATCAGAAGTTATTAAATTCTATTTATGAAGTTGCTGAAAATCAATACGAAAACAACGAAGTTAGCTTGAAAGATGTTTATGAAGTAGAAATGGAATTAGAAGAAAGTAAAATCAATCTTCAGATTTTACATCAGCAAAAAAAGTCTAAAGAGGCCCGAATTAATGCCCTTTTAAATCGTTCTGAAAACATTGCCATAAAACCTGTGCCAGATTTAATTAATGAAGCCAATGATGAGGTAGAAAAATCAGTAGAAAATCACCCAGCATTAGAAGCCATTAACTTAAGAACTTCGGCTTATGAAGCTCAGGAAAAAGTAGCTAAGAAATCGGCTTTACCTCGGCTTGGTGTGGGATTGGAGTACATGTATTTGGATGATTTTAGCATGAACGGAATGGAATATGAAGGCATGAATATGTTTATGCCTATGTTAAGTGTTTCTTTGCCTATTTTTACTAAAAAATATAAGTCGGCTAAAAAAGAAGCTACTTTGTTACAAGCCTCTAGTCAATTGGCTTGGGAGGAACAGCATCAGCAACTTAAAGCTGAATTTACAGAAAGCAAACAAAATATTAGTGTGTATCAATCGCAGTTAGATTTATTGAAGTTTAAGGTAAATAAAACAGAAAAAATTATGGAAATTACGTACAACAAATTTGAAAACGCCTTAGGAAATTTAGATGAATTATTAAATGTGCAAAGACGTTTGCTTAATTTTGAACAGGAGCAATTACAGGTGATGACTAATTTAAGCATAGCAAAATCTAAGTTGAATTATCTGACCTATACAGCGGAAGAGTGAATGTAAGGCTAGAATTAAAATTTTAGATATGAGAATTAAGAACTAAGATAGTAGAGATCAAAAATGAGATGTGAGAGCCAAAAGCTTTGGATAAAAAACTCTGTGCTCTTTGCGTGAAACCTTTCTGAGTGAAGTGTTGATTGAGAAATAAGAAAATTTTATTTAATGGAAAGTGACTTTTTTAAGAAGATATTTATTAAAAAAAAATACAAAGTAAAATACCCTTCCATTGAGGGAAGGGCTAGGGATGGGTATTTTTGAAAATAAAATAGCAATATATGAAACACCCTTTGCTTATTGGCATTTCTCTCAAGGCGGTGCACTGAGTTTAACCGAAGTGGAAAAATATCGAAATCGGGTAACATATTGAATTTAAAATATTAAGGAAAAACGTTATAGGCAGTAATTAAAATTTGTTTTTAAAATAAACAGCATCAGACGGAAGCACTGAAACTGAAAGTTGTTATTCCGTTGTCAGCTCGAGTGTCCTGCTTCCAAAATGTAGATTTGGAATGAGAATTTGATTAAGCAGGATGTATCGAGAGCCGTTGTAAAAATAGTTCTCGATACAATTTTCAATTGCTTTTTAATTAAAGCTATTGAAAATCACCAGCCTCAGGCGGGCAGGCTCGAACTGACAGAAGTAAAAATTAATAAAATAACAATTAAAAAATAAACCGATGAAAACATCAAAAAAACAAGTATTCATTTACATCCTAGTATTAGTAGGAGGAGTGTTGATAGGAAAATTTTTGTGGAGTGGAAGCGCTGCTGAAAAAGCAACTCATGAACATCACGAGCATTCAGAAATGGCTAGTGATGAGGTTTGGACTTGCTCTATGCATCCCGAGATTAAAGAAGATGGACCAGGGGATTGTCCAATTTGTGGTATGGATTTAACCTTGATGGATGAGGAGGACTCAAGTTTGGATCCTAAAGCCATTAAAATGTCGCCCAGGGCATTAGCTTTAGCCAAAGTAGCTACTGCATTTCCAAGTGATTCTCCTGGAGAAAGCAAGTCTTTAACTTTAGATGGAAAGTTGCTTTTTAATGAAGAAAATAAGAAAAAACTCACCGCCGATTTCCATGGAAGAATTGATGAATTTTATATGGATTATGAAGGTCAACAAATCAATAAAGGACAAATTATTGCTGAATTATATTCACCAGAAATTGAAAATTTACAACGGGAGTTATTGATTGCTCATCAAGACAAGGAAGAAAACTCAAGGCTTTTTAATGCTTCAGTAAAAAAGCTGAAAAATTGGAATATTAGTCAGCAAGACATTGATGAAATTTTGGCTTCAGGAGAAATTATTAATCGAATTAAAATACGATCTCCTTTTGAAGGAATTGTAAGCAATCTAAGCGTTAGAAAAGGAAATCATGTAGAGCGTGGCGATTTGTTTTTTGAAGTGAATGATATTTCTCAACTTTGGGGCGAGTTTGAAGCTTATGAACAACATGTGAGTAAGATTAATTTAGGCGATTCAATTTATTTTACTGCGCGCGCTTTTCCCGGAAAAAAATGGGGAGCTAAAGTAAACTTTATTTCACCTACAATGAATGATCAAAAGCGAAGTTTTCAAGTAAGAGCCGATGTAAAAAACCCAGATTTAAAATTAAAACCTTCATTTATTGTAAGGGGAGAAGTTAAAAATCAAACTTCAGAAGCTTCAGCAGTAAAAGGACTTTGGGTACCACAATCGGCTGTATTGTGGACGGGGAAAAAATCAGTAGTTTACGTACAAGTTAGTGATGATGATTCGGTAGGTTTTTTAATGAAACCCGTTGAAATAGGAAGAAAAACCAAGGATTTTGTTGAGGTATTAGAAGGTATTGAAGCTTCAGATGAAGTGGCAGTAAGTGGTGTTTTTTCAATTGATGCAGCGGCGCAAATTGCAGCTAAACCCAGTATGATGAATACCCGAGAAAAGAAAGGGTCTTCAGTAGATGTAGATTGGAAAGAGGTGAAATTGGAAACAGAGGCTTTTTCAGTAATTTTAAATCTTTACCTTCAGTTAAAAGAAGATTTAACAGATGATGAGGAAGAAAAAGCATTGACTTCGGCTAAAAAATTACAACAGAAAACAGAAGATTTGAACATTCAAGATCAAGAAGCTAAAAAAGGCTTAGTACAGTTAAGTAAGGATGTTAGTAAATCCAAGAACATTGATGTAGCAAGAGAGCATTTTCAGTTTTTATCGGATGCTTTAATTGCTTTGATGGAAAAAAATAATCCTTCAGACCAGCCCATTTATCTTCAATATTGCCCAATGGCCGACAATGACCAAGGGGCGTTTTGGTTAAGCGAAGAAGCAGTAATTAAAAATCCTTATTTTGGTAGTATGATGCTGAAGTGTGGTAGTGTGGAAGGGGAGTTTTAACTATTTCAATCTGATAACTATAGTCAAAAAAAAATAATCAGATTTTCAATGAATTATAAACATTGAAAATCTGATTATTAGATTTAATTTAGGTTAAAAAAAATCTATCTAATTTTCTTCAACCAATATTTCATATTTACTTCACGGTCTAAAATACCCTGTAAATCTTCAATTTTTACACGTTTTTGTTCCATGGTATCTCGATGTCTAATCGTCACAGTTCTATCTTCTAAGGTATCGTGATCAACGGTAATACAAAAAGGAGTACCAGCAGCATCTTGTCTTCGGTAGCGCTTTCCAACAGCATCTTTTTCATCGTAAATCACATTGAAATCCCATTTTAATTCGTCAATAATTTCATGGGCTATTTCAGGTAAACCATCTTTCTTTAAGAGAGGAAAAACAGCGGCCTTTACAGGAGCTAATACAGGAGGAATTTGTAAAACCGTACGCACACTTCCATCTTCAAGTTTTTCGTCTTTTAACGCGCTTGAAAACACCGCTAAAAACATTCTATCTAATCCAATAGAAGTTTCAATTACATAAGGCACGTAGGATTTGTTTAATTCAGGATCAAAAAATTGTAATTTTTTCCCTGAAAGTTTTTCATGTGCGCTTAAATCAAAATCAGTCCTGGAATGAATTCCTTCTAATTCTTTAAAGCCAAATGGAAAATCAAATTCAATATCGGTAGCCGCATTGGCATAATGGGCTAGTTTTTCGTGATCGTGGAAACGGTATAATTCTTGGTCAATTCCTAAAGATTGATGCCATTTTGTACGCAAATCTTTCCAGTATTCAAACCATTTTAATTCATCACCAGGGCGAACAAAATATTGCATTTCCATTTGTTCAAATTCGCGCTGTCTAAAAATAAACTGTCTAGCTACAATTTCATTTCGAAAAGCTTTACCAATTTGAGCAATACCAAACGGAATTTTCATTCTCCCCGTTTTCTGTACATTGGCAAAATTGACAAAAATACCTTGTGCGGTTTCTGGACGTAAATATAAATTCGTTGCTGTTTCAGCAGAAGCCCCATGTTTAGTTGCAAACATCAAATTAAATTGCTTGACTTCCGTCCAATTTTTAGAACCAGAAGCTGGACAAGCAATTTCTAATTCTTCAATTAAGGCTTTTACATCCGTTAAATTTCCATCATCTAAGGATTTAGCCATGCGTTGAAGAATTTCCTTTTGTTGACTTCTGTATTTAACAACCCGTGGGTGAGTAGCAACAAATTGAGTTTCGTCAAAATCATCTCCAAAACGCTTCTTGGCTTTTTTAATTTCCTTTTGTGCCTTTTGTTCTAATTTTTCACAATAATCTTCAATTAAAACATCAGCTCGGTAACGTTTTTTTGAATCCTTATTATCAATAAGTGGATCATTAAACGCATCAACGTGTCCAGAAGCTTTCCAAGTTTTAGGATGCATTAAAATAGCGGCATCTAAACCAACAATCTCTTCATGTAATTGAACCATGCTTCGCCACCAGTATTCTTTAATATTTTTTTTAAGTTCAGCTCCATTTTGACCGTAGTCATACACCGCACTTAAACCATCATAAATTTCACTGGATGAAAAAATATAGCCGTACTCTTTAGCATGGGCTATAACTTGCTTAAATTTATCTTCTTGTTTTGCCATAGCTTGCAAAAATAGAAATTATTTTGGCTTAGTAGCTAATTAATGAGTAATGAAAAAATGATTAGTTGAATCTACAGACTTTTCAAATTTAAAACTAGTTATCAACATATATAAGTATTACATTTTTCTTTTTTAAAATTTAAAATAAAAGCTTTGTATTATATATGTGCTGTGAATATCGTGAAAAGTTTATTCTTTTTTATTTGCTTTAGAAGATTATTTGATCTTTTAAACTTGTTATCAACATTTATTATCTTTTTAAATCTTTGTAAATGAATTTACTTAATCAGTTATCAACAGTTTTTGAAAATCGTTTTATAATTTCTTTTCTTGAAAATTACATTAATAAAATCTGTTGATAACATTTAATTATCTGCTTATAACTTTAATTTAAATATTGATTTATAAACACTGTTATTCCAGAAAAAATATTATCAGGAAAATTATATTGCATAACCAAATCTTTTATTTGTTTTTTACATCAATTTTATTCACATTCCTGTTGATAGCTAATACTTTTATTATCAACTGTTTCTCTATTTTTATTATTCTCATTGTTTATTACTTCAGTCTTCTGATAATGAGTCACTTATTTTTTATTAAGTGTAGTTATTTCCTTTAAAGATACAAAAATTTTATTTCTTTTAGGTTATAACTCATGATTGCTAATTTTTTGTGATATTTTTCATTTTTTAAATATAAATATGAATTTTAACTATTATTTAATATAAATAACTATATTTATTTGTATATTGGAAATGAACAAAAAAAATATATATAAATTATGTCAGATAATACTGGAAACACACTAATCGCTTTATTAACTGGTGCTGCTGTTGGAGCTACCTTAGGTCTTCTTTACGCACCTCAAAGTGGTGAAAAAACTAGAAAACAGATTAAAAAAGAAGCCAAAAACGCCCAAAAATCTCTTGAAAAAAAGTATGATGAAGCTTCTGAAAAACTTTCTGAATACGCCAATGAGGCCAAATCTAAATTCGAGGAAAAATTAAATTCTACAATTGATCAAGCCAAAGGGAAATCTGATAGTCTATTAGCTACTATGGAATCAGAATTAGAAAATTTAAAGAAGAAAAATGCTGATTTAATGAAAGAATTAAAGTCAGTTAAAAAATAAATGAATGGCTTTTAAAATTCAAGACCATATAGAAGGGCTTTCTGAAGACGCAAAAGATTATATTGAATCTTCAGTTGAATACTACAAACTAGATGCTTACAAAAAAACAGCTAAGGCAACTTCTGCTTTGTTGAAATTCTTCATAATAAGCGGAATTTTCTTACTTTTTTTTGCTTTTTTACTGATAGCCATTGCTATATGGTTAGGAGAGCTTTTAAATAGTATGTACTTAGGTTTCTTTATTGTTGCAGGTGTCAATTTATTGCTGATTATTTTCTTTTCCTCTGTAGGAAAAAAATTAATTGACGGATTTGTCCTTCGAGTATTTGGTGAAATTTTTGCTTCCATTGAAGATGAAGTAAACAAACCTGATTAATATGAAAAGATATAATTCTTTTAAGGAAATAGATAAAGACTTGAAGTTACTTCAGCTTCAAAAAGACATACATCAACAGAAAGCTAAAATTAATATAGCTAAAATTAGACAGAGTTTATCTTTACAAAATCTTTTAGCTGAATTGATAGCTCTGCTTGGTCAAAAATATCTTTATAAAAAAATCGGAACTAAATTATTAGAAAGGTTTGGTTTGAATAAAAGAAAGTAAGGACTATTTAATTTTACAAAAACAACCAGTTAGGTAATTCTAGCTGGTTTTTTATTTCCTAAATAGAGATGGTTATTGATTTAAAAAATAGATAAACCTAAAAAAGATCATGTTTTGTATTTTTTATAGATATTCAAATCCACTTTGCTTTAGCTATCTATTCCACTTTATCTACCTACTCACAGCCTATAATACTTTCACAAGATTCAATTGAATTATATAAAGCTTTTTAATTTTTACTTATTTTAGACTTTCAAATTGAAAAATGAGCGAATTTAAAAAGCAAATCAAGCATTGGCTTCAGCAAAAAAACTGGAAACTTTTCCAATTTCAAAAAGATACTTGGAAGGCTTTTCAACATGGTAAAAATGGTTTAGTCAATGCGCCAACAGGAAGTGGAAAAACTTATTCCTTAGGCATTCCTATTTTAGAACAATTATCTAATTCGCCTAAAAACGGGTTACAAGTCTTATGGATTACTCCCTTACGTGCGCTTTCAGTTGAAATTAAAAACGCCTTCGAAAATTTAATTCAAGATTTAAATCTCCCTATAACTGTCGATTTAAGAACGGGAGATACCACAACCGCACAACGGGCAAAGCAAAAACGAAAAATGCCCAACATCTTAATTACTACACCAGAAAGTTTACACCTTTTATTGGCTTCCAAAAATTACCCAAAAACCTTTCAGCATTTAGAAGCTTTGGTGGTTGACGAATGGCATGAACTTTTAGGAACCAAGCGTGGAGTTCAAGTAGAGTTAGCGCTTTCACGACTTCAATCTATTGCTAAAAAAATTCGTATTTGGGGAATTTCCGCTACTATTGGAAATTTAGAACTAGGAATGCAGGTTTTATTAGGTAATCAATTTGAAAATGCCGAATTAATTAAGGCTCATCTTCAAAAGAAAATTGAAGTCAAAAGCATCATCCCCAAAGAAATGGAAAAATTTCCCTGGAGAGGGCATTTAGGGCTTCATTTATTAGAAGACATTATTCCGATTATCAAAAATTCAAAATCGACTTTAATTTTTACCAATACACGCTCGCAATGCGAAATTTGGTTTCAGAAAATATTAGAAAAATATCCAGAATTTGCTGGTGAATTAGCCATGCATCACGGAAGCATCAACAAAGAAACCAGGCTTTGGGTAGAAAATGCTATTCGAAATGAAAGCTTGAAAGCGGTAGTTTGTACCTCTAGTTTAGATTTAGGCGTAGATTTTGCCCCAGTGGAAAGTATTATTCAAATTGGTGGACCAAAGGGAGTAGCTAGATTTCTTCAGCGCGCAGGAAGAAGTGGTCACCAACCTAATTCCACCAGTAGAATTTACTTTTTACCTACGCATGCTATCGAATTAATTGAAGCCTCTGCATTACAAAAAGCGGTTTTGAATAATGAAGTTGAAGACCGATTACCTTATTTAAACTCCTATGATGTTTTAGTTCAATATTTAACCACTTTAGCAGTTTCTGATGGTTTTTATCCAGCTGAAATTTTTCCTGAAATTCAATCCACTTTTTGTTTTCAAACCATCAACGAAAATCAATGGAATTGGGCATTGAACTATATTGTTTATGGAGGTGAAGCTTTACAAAATTACGACGATTATAAAAAAGTGGAAATTGAAGCCGATGGAAAATACAAAGTGAATAATAGGGGAGTAGCTATGCGCCATCGATTGCAAATTGGAACCATTGTTAGCGATGCCGTTTTGCAAGTTAAATACCTTAAAGGAAGTTTTATTGGAAGTATTGAAGAATGGTTTATTTCGAAACTTCAACCGGGTGATGTATTTACTTTTGCAGGAAGAAATCTTGAATTAGTTCGCATTAAAGGAATGCAAGTATTGGTGAGGAAATCGACAAAAAAAACGGCAAAAGTTCCTAGTTGGATGGGAGGGAGGCTAAGTCTATCTTCGGAGATGTCGCATTTACTTCGCGAAGAATTATACCAAGCAAAAAACTATGCCACTCCAGAACTGCGCGCGCTTCAACCGATATTTGAATTACAAGAACAACGCAGTCATTTGCCTCAAGCCAATGAATTTTTGATTGAAACTTTTGAAACACGTGAAGGTTTTCATCATTTGTTTTACCCTTTTGAAGGTCGATTTGTTCATGAAGCGATGGCGAGTTTAATGGCTTATCGAATTTCCTTACTTCAACCCATTTCATTTTCTTTAGCCTTTAATGATTATGGATTTGAATTACTTTCTGATCAGCCAGTAGATATTCAACAAGTTATTGATAACAATTTATTTTCATCAACCTACTTGTTAGACGACTTACAAAAAAGTTTGAATGCTACTGAAATGGCCCGAAGAAAATTTAGAGATATTGCAGTCATTGCCGGTTTAGTTTTTACGGGTTATCCTAACAAAAACGTGAAGCAAAAACACTTACAATCCAGTTCACAATTAATTTTTGATGTGTTTAAAGACGTAGAACCCGACCATTTATTATACCAACAAGCCTATGTAGAAACCTTTGAATATTCCTTAGAGCAAGGGCGATTACAACAAGCTATGGAACGCATCAATCAACAAGAACTAATTTGGAAATCCTGTGCTAAACCCACTCCTTTTTCCTTTCCAATCATCACCGACCGTTTACGAGAGAAATTATCTTCAGAAAAATTACAAGACCGCATCCAAAAAATGATCAAGCAATTGCAAAAGTGATTTTTTTTAAGCGAAGACGCTTTTTTTTTCCAAGCGAGGACGCTTTTTCTTTTCATTGTGTTCAAGCGAGGACGCTTGAACCATCATTTTGTTAGCAAAATGATTTTCCGAGCGTCCCCGCTTAGTCGATTTTCCGAGCGTCCTCGCTCGGAAATCCCCATAAAAAAGCGTCCTCGCTTTAAATTTCCCTTTATTCCTATCACTTTCAACTTCTTAACTTTTAAAAAAAATCAGTAATTTTACCTATAAAATCATTTATTATGGGAAGCGGTTACAAATTCCATAATCCACACGGAGTTTATTTCATAATACCAATTAAACTTTAAAATAAGACTGAAATAAATTGAATTATTTTTTTGATTAGATTAGGCAAAAAAATCAAGCATAGCCTTAGCTATGGTTGATTTTTTTAACGAAATATAACTAAAAAAGAAACGATTTATTTGTTTTGTTTTAGGGTTTAAATGGTATAACCACTTCGGTGGTGAATTGGATAAGCGTATTTGTTCGAGAAAAATACTTTGATTGTATTATTAAAAACTTAGATTATTGTCGAAAGAACAAGGGAATGGAAATTTATGCTTATTGCATAATGCCTAATCATTTTCATCTGATTTTTAGATCAAGAGAAGTACCAGCATCCAGTCTTATTCGCGATTTTAAAACCTATACTTCTAAACAAATTTTTCTATTGATTGAAGAAAACAAAAAAGAAAGTCGTAAAGATTGGATGACCCAAACCTTTAAGTTCCACGGTTTAATAAATCCTAATAATAAGAACCATCAATTTTGGCAACAAGGCAATCATCCAATTGAATTATGGTCTTATGCTATGTTTGAGCAAAAACGAGATTACATACATCAAAACCCCGTAAAAGCAGGATTTGTAAAGTATGCTGAAGATTGGAAGTATTCAAGTGCCAGAAATTATGGATTAGATGACGATAGTATTTTAGAAATTGATAGAACCTAAAAGTAATTTTTTAAGCGAGGTAGTTTTTTTTCCAAGCGAGGACGCTTTTTTTTCATCGTGTTCAAGCGAGGACGTTTGAACCATCATTTTGCAAGCAAAATGATCTTCCGAGCGAGTACTTTTGGGAGGTCTAAGATGTTAAATAACATTAGGAAAAACCAGTAATTTTTCAGATATTTGAAACAAGTAATTTTAATTTAAATACAATGGCAACAGTTAATCACATAAGAAATGAATTGATAGATAAAATACGATCTATAAAAAATAAAGATTTTTTAGTTGCACTTGACAATTTAATCACATCAAGTTCTTCAGAATCTGACATAATTAATTTGACAAATGAGCAGAAAGCTATGTTAGAAATGAGTGAGATGGACATTAAAAATGGAAAACTGATTTCACAAGAAGCCATGGATAAAAGAAATTTGGAATGGTTAAACGAAAGGTGATTTGGACAAGAACAGCCGATATTCAATTCATTTCTTATGTGATTAACTGT
>JAIUMH010000061.1 GCA_022565635.1 Flavobacteriaceae bacterium
AGCGACAAAGACTTCGGATTTTTTGGGTTGAATTGCTTCACCAATTTAGCCCATAACATTCTGGCAGCCCTCATTTTAGCAATTTCCATAAAATGATTCATACCTATACCCCAGAAAAACGAAAGTCGCGGAGCAAAAGAATCTACGTCCATACCAGCTTCAATTCCTTTTCTGATATATTCTAAACCATCAGCTAAGGTGTAGGCCAATTCAATATCTGCCGTTGCTCCAGCTTCCTGCATGTGGTAGCCAGAAATACTAATGCTATTAAATTTTGGCATGTTGTTAGAAGTAAATTCAAAAATATCTGAAATTACCTTCATAGAAGGGGTTGGTGGGTAAATATAGGTATTTCTCACCATAAATTCCTTTAAAATATCATTTTGAATGGTGCCTGACAATTGTTCTTGTTTTACTCCACTCTCTTCAGCAGCGACAATATAAAATGCTAGAATGGGTAAAACGGCGCCGTTCATCGTCATGGAAACCGACATTTTATCTAACGGAATCTGATCAAAAAGCACCTTCATATCTTCTACAGAATCAATAGCAACACCTGCTTTTCCAACATCACCAACCACGCGTTCATGGTCAGAATCATAGCCTCTATGCGTAGGCAAATCAAAAGCTACTGAAAGTCCTTTTTGACCAGCAGCTAAATTTCTTCGGTAAAAAGCATTGCTTTCTTCAGCGGTAGAAAATCCAGCATACTGCCTAATTGTCCATGGTCTTGAAACATACATGGTAGAATATGGCCCGCGTAAGTAAGGAGGAATTCCGGCTACAAATTGAAGGTGTTCTACATCAGTTAAATCAGCTGCAGAATAACGCTTTTTTAAATGTATTTTTTCTGCTGTTTTAAACTCACTCTCATGGTCTTGAGCAGATGATTGAATATTTTTAAGCGGTAAGGATAGTATATCTTTGCGTTTCATAGAAGTCAAAATTATTCGTTGGCCATTCTTTTTTTCTCAATTGCTTCAGAAATTCGTCTTTCAATGATAGGCTCTATCAATGTTTTCCTTGGCTCTGTGCTCATAAATGGTGAAATTTCTAATTCATTTTTCATTCGGTCTTCAGGATTTTCATATTTGTTCGTCCCTACAAGGATTGAGTCTCCTTTTTCAACAGCATCAATTTCATTTTTTGAAGATTCTTTAATTTTTTGCTGAATTTTTCCTTCAAATAACTGTTGTATCCAACCCCCTCCCTGCTCTATCTGCTTCCACACATGCCAAGCGTTTTCGCTTAATTGATGCACCAAAGCGTCAATATAATAGGCGCCGTCTGTAGGATTATCAACTTTATCAAAGTAGCTTTCTTCTTTTAGCATTAGTAACTGATTTCTAGAGATTCGTTCTCCAAAATCATTTGATTTATGGTAAAATTCATCATAAGCTAAATTGTTAACCACATCACTTCCTCCTAAAACAGCGGCCATACATTCTGTAGTTGTTCTCAGCATGTTTACATTATAATCATACAAAGTTTTGTTACGGAGGCTTGGTACACTGTATATTTCAAAATTTGTGTCAAAAGAATAAGCATCAAGCAAGCTATCAATTAACATTGGAAGTGTTTTTAGCTTGGCTATTTCAAAAAAATAATTGGCTCCTACGGCGTTGATGATTTTGAAATTCAGGTTTTTAACCGATGCATTGTTTGCCCAATTGAAATATTCATTAAGTTGTGAAAGTGTATAGGCCAATTGCTGTGGAATTGTAGCTCCAGCTTGTTGAAACAAACGGGCATCTACATAAAAAACAACATTTGAATTTGAAATTAAAGATTGCCATAAATGCAGATCTTCTTCTTGATTTTTCCACCAATTACCAGTAGATGCAAAATGATGCAATGGGTCAATTCCTATCTGAAAAGTAGAATTATAACTAGAAGCAAAATCAAGAAGCAAGTGAGTGAGTTTTTCTGAAGGTGATTTGTACTCCACAAAAAAAGGCAAATCTAAATCTTTAAGTGCATTAAAGTACAAGGCGTAATCTAATTGATTGTCCTGAATAAGCACCCAAATCAATTCAGCTCCACGTCTGGCTACATCTTTGGTAAAAAGGATAGCTTCATCTATACCCTGGTCAAATTTAACTTGTTCTGCAATTTTCCAGGTATTTTTTGGAGCTGTAGCGTATTGGTGTTCAACTTCTTCAGGATGATAAAAAGGCTTAATATCAATTCCATGAGGGGTTTTAGTTACCAATTTTTCATTGTAATCTGCTCCTTTTAAATCTACTTGAATTTTTTGTTTCCAAGCTTTAGCAGAAACGCTATCAAAATCCTTAAATAATTTCTCTTTCATAATTTAATTCTCTAAGCTATCGGCATATTCAACAATAAAAATTTCCTCATTTGGACGTTTCATAAAATATTGTTGCCGAGCAAATTTTTCAATTTCTATAGAATCTTTTAGATTTTCTAAAATCTTTTTATCATTTTCAATTTCTTGTAAATAATACGCTTTGTTTTTAAGCAAATCCTTCTTATCTTGATTTAATTCTCGGTGGCTCAACCATGAATTGGCATCAAAAAACAACATCCAAACAGCAAATAACAAACCCACAAAAACAAATTTGTTGCTTGCAATCTTGAACCAAGTATTCGATTTTAATTGTTTTAAATTCATACCTCAAAAATACATATTTTTTTACGACTAACTAGGTCTTAATCTAAGAAAGGAAAAGAAATCAATCCTCATAATTCATATTTAGCTTAAATATTCAACTAGTTGTAATTTACCATAGCTTATATCAGTTATTTTTTTGCTTGTGAAGAATCAAAAACAAATTGAAAATTTATTTCATTTTTTGAATTAACGCCATTTAAACCCTAAAACAAAACAAAGGCAACTAATCTAGCAGTTGCCTTTGTTTTGGTTTGTTAATTGAAAATAATCTAAAAAGCTTAATTAGAAACCTTAATTACGTAATTCATATCCATTTTCACAGCTTGATCTTCCATGCCTTTTGGAGGGTTTGCAAAAGTCATACTTCCTTTAGCATTTTGCAAAATCTCTGCATCTATAATCCAACCGGTTTTTCTGTCTAATTTAATTTGAGATGTATGGTCACCCTTAAGATCAAAATTAAAAGCCATTCCGTTCACTTCCATTGCTTCTTCTCCTTCAACTGTAGCAACTTCACCTTCACCTTCTAAGTAAACATAATCATCATCAAAATCAACCAAAGTATAAGTTGTTTTAACTTGCGCTGGATAATCATTTTGCAATTGAGTAATTACAGTCCAAGTGTCGCCAATTTTAACTTTTTTATCTGGATATATAGCAAAGGTAGTTTCTAAATTATTACTTAAAGCTTCAGCTCCATAAGTTTGTTGAATTTGCGCTTCTAACTGCATTTTTTCCATTTCAGAAATTTCTTCATTATCCTTTATTAACTTAGATAACAAAGCTTCAATTCCTTTCACAGCGTGCACACGACCGGTAGAACTCAACTCAAAATTGAATTTTTGATTAACCATTTGGTTAAAAATTGAACTCATTGGGTTTTCAGCATCTAATTCATCAGAAGAAACCTTCATTTGCATTTGTGGCATAGCTGTAGAAAACGAAATATAATCATACTGCCCTTCAAGTTGACTATGAGAACCGTTTTTGCCTTGGTTCAAGAAGCTCATATGAGCATCCATTTGCATTTCAACATCTGCTTCTTGCCCCATCATCATTTGATTTAAATTCATTTGAACTGACGAATTATAAGAATACGTCTCACCTTCTTTTAAATCTAAACCAAGTTCAATTTTGTCCTGTTGACCACAACTCATTAAAGTAATAAGTACAAGAGTTAATAATGTCAATTTTTTCATTTAAGTAGTGTTTTTAATTTTGTGTTGGCAATTTAAAGTAAATTAATAAACCATCAATAAAGACAAGGCTTTTTTTTTAATTGATGTGAGTTATTGATGGACTTGATTATATTTGTACTTTTGCAAGCTTTAGAAACTTATGGCAAAAACAAAGAAGAAAAAAACAACCTCTAAAAGGAGTTGGAAATTACCTAAAATGACGTGGACTAAAAAACACCGTATTATTTTAGGTGTATTTCTTATGTTTATTGGTTTAGCGCTTTTTGTTTCTTTCTTTTCTTTCCTGTTTACTTGGAAATCTGACCAATCCTTAGTAGGCGAGTTTTTTAATAGAGAGTTAGAAGCTAAAAATTGGATGAGTAAGTTTGGGGCTCAAGTAAGTCACACTTTTATTTACAAAGGATTTGGTATAGGCGCCTTTAACTTTGCTTTTCTTATTTTAATCACCGGCCTATATTTATTTCTGTCTCTTTCTTTAAAAAAACTTTTAAACTATTGGTTTTGGGGCTTGTATATAATCATTTTAGTCTCCTTATTTTTTGGATTTGCTGTCAACAGTTTACCTATTTTAGGAGGTACAGTTGGTTTTGAAATTAACGAATTCCTGAATCATTATATAGGTAAAATTGGTGTAGGTATTTTGCTAGGATTTTTATTTATTTTCTATGTTGTTGTAAGACACAACTGGACACCAGATCGAATTTCGTCTTATTTTAAGATGAAGAAAAAAACCTTAGAAGAAGAATTTTCTACAGCTAAAGAACAAAGCTTAGCAAGTGAGAATATTTCTCATGAAATAAATAAGGAAGAAGAAAAAATTTCAGATGCTGATTCAAATGAGGATAATGAAACTTCATCAACACACCATTTAGATCTTACAGAAGAAACTACAAAAGAAGAAAAACCAAAAGAAAAATTGGTTATAGCTTCTGATGAAGAAGGCGATGTTAAAATGGAAGTTCAAACGGCCAATGAAGAAGACCAAGTGGACGAACTAAGCAAAAAATTAGTTGAAGATTTTGGTGAATTTGATCCTACCCTAGAGCTTTCTAATTATCAGTTTCCTAAAATAGATTTGTTAGAAGATTACAATAAAGGAAAAGGTATAACAATAGACCAAAATGAACTTGAAGCGAACAAAGTAAAAATTGTAGACACGCTTAAAAACTATAAAATTGGTATTGCAGATATAAAAGCTACCATTGGTCCAACGGTTACTTTGTATGAAATTATACCCGAAGCGGGGATTAGAATTTCAAAAATCAAAAACTTAGAAGATGATATAGCTTTATCTTTGGCTGCACTTGGTATTCGTATCATTGCTCCAATTCCTGGTAGAGGAACCATAGGTATTGAAGTTCCTAACCAAAATCCTTCTATTGTTCCTATGCGGAGTGTTGTAGCTTCACCTAAGTTTCAGCAAGCAGAAATGCAACTACCCATTGCTTTAGGTAAGACTATTTCTAATGAAACTTTTGTGGTTGATTTAGCTAAAATGCCTCACTTGTTAATGGCAGGAGCTACAGGTCAGGGTAAATCGGTTGGTCTAAATGTTATTTTAACGTCTTTACTGTATCAAAAACACCCCGCTGAAGTAAAATTTGTATTAGTAGATCCTAAAAAAGTAGAGCTTACTTTGTTTAATAAAATTGAGCGTCATTATTTGGCTAAAATGCCAGATGTTGAGGATGCCATTATTACAGATAACTCCAAAGTAATCAATACAGTTAACTCACTTTGTATTGAAATGGATGCTAGGTATGATTTGCTTAAAGATGCCATGGTAAGAAATATTAAGGAGTATAACCAAAAGTTTAAAGCTAGAAAACTTAACCCGGAAGACGGACATAAATTCTTACCTTATATAGTATTGGTTATAGATGAGTTTGCAGACTTAATCATGACAGCAGGAAAAGAAATAGAAACTCCTATTGCACGTTTAGCACAATTGGCCAGAGCTATTGGAATACATTTAATTATTGCAACGCAAAGACCTTCTGTAAATGTAATTACGGGAATGATCAAAGCTAACTTTCCTGCACGTATTGCCTTTAGGGTAACTTCTAAAATTGACTCCAGAACCATTTTAGATGCGGGTGGGGCAAATCAACTTATTGGTAGAGGTGATATGTTATTTACCCAAGGAAATGATTTAGTTAGATTGCAGTGTGCGTTGGTAGATACTCCAGAAGTAGATAGAATTACTGAATTTATTGGTAGCCAAAAGGCTTATCCAGATGCACATATGCTTCCAGAATACCAGGGAGAAGAAAGTGGCACAAGTCTTGATGATAATGTAGATGAGCGCGATTCACGTTTTAAAGAAGCCGCAGAAATTATTGTTACCGCACAACAAGGTTCTGCGTCTTTATTACAACGTAAAATGAAATTGGGTTATAACCGTGCCGGTAGAATTATTGATCAACTAGAAGCGGCCGGCATAGTTGGTCCTTTTGAAGGAAGTAAAGCAAGACAAGTATTAATTAACGATTTAACAAGTTTAGACGAACATTTAAATAATGTATAAATGAAAAAATTATTTAACCCCTTATTTTTAGCTATTTTATTTTTGGTACTAACAGTACAATTACAAGCCCAAAATGACCAAAAAGCCAATGAAATGGTAGGTTCCATCTTAGAGAAGGTTAAGTCTTATGAAAACATAAGTATAGAATTTACCTATGTATTAGAAAACTTAAAAGAAAACATTAAACAAGAAACCAGAGGAGAAGTAACTATTCAAAATGATAAGTATGTATTGAACCTAATGGGGACTACTAGAATTTTTGATGGTAAAAAAATCTATACCATTATTCCTGAAGATGAAGAAGTGATTATATCTAATTATGATGACCAAGACGAGAATGAAATCACTCCTTCTAAAATGCTAACTTTTTTTGAAGAAGGCTATTCCTACGAAATGGACATCGTTCAGAATTATAAGGGCAGAAAAATTCAGTTTTTAAAACTCATCCCTAATGAAGGCACCAATGATGAAATTAAAGAAATACTTTTAGGAGTGGATCAACAAACACTTCATTTACATACTTTAATTCAAATTCAAGATAATGGAACAAGAACTCAGATTCAAGTAAAAAGCTTTAAAAGAAATCAGCCATTATCTCAAAAACACTTCGAATTTAATGAAGATAAGTATAGTAATTACTACATCAACCGTTTAGATTAGGCTTTGAAAATATTAGATAGGTATATATTATTTAACTTCCTTAAAACCTTTTTTACGGTTTTTTTTATCCTGATGATGATTTTTATTCTTCAGGCTATATGGATGTTTATTTCTGACTTTGCAGGAAAGGATATAGAAATTACAGTAATAGCAAAATTTTTGTTTTATTATATTCCTCATCAAATTCCCCTACTCCTACCCTTAACTATCTTAGTTTCCTCCATCATGACTTTTGGTCAATTTTCTGAAAACTATGAGTTTGCCGCTATGAAGTCGGCAGGAATATCATTACAAAGAGCTATGGGAAGTTTAATTGTATTTATATTTATACTTGGTTATGCAACTTTTGTATTTGCAGATACAATTATTCCTTGGTCAGAATTTAAAGCTATCAATCTAAAAAACAATATTGCTAAAGCTAAACCAGCTATGGCTATTGTTGAAGGTGTATTTACAGATTTAGGAGAGTACAATATTAAAGTTGAAAAAAAATCTGGTGACAACGACCAATATCTAGAAAACGTTGTAATTCATAAAAGCGCAAAGAGAAACAGAGGTAATTTTACAGTGATTAAATCTGAAAATGGCGAATTGTACTCAGAAGAAAACTCAAATATTCTTCAACTAATATTATACAACGGAAATTATTATGATGAAGTGATTCCTAAAAATTATGAAGAAAGACAGCGATTGCCTTATGTAAAATCTTCGTTTGACGAATATACAATTAATATAGATCTCTCTGATTTTAACAATGTTGACTTTGAAGACGAAAGTGTAAAGCACCCTTACAAAATGCTAAATACTAGTGAGTTGAGAGTTCAAATTGATTCCTTTTCTACATCCATGAATAATTCTAGACGCCGTTATAATCGGTTGGTTAACCAGAGAAATGGATTTTATAGAATGAGTGGCGATTACGATAACAAAGAAGTAGATTCCTTAAGAAATATTCCAAAAAACCTCCAGGCCAATACAATTGATCAAAAAATTGATATAGAAAAAACAGATTCTTTAATTAGTCAACAAAAATTGACCAATAATGAAGAAGTTCAAGATGGTGCAAAAAAGAAAAAAACTTCTAATACAAGTATTAGTATAGCGAACAAGACACAAGAAAAGAAAAAGGAAGACAATGAGGCGCAACTTCAACCCATAACATCTATAGATTCAATTATTACTGCCTTTGATCAACGCCAATGGTCTCAAATTTTTAGTCGTGCTAGAAGCACAGTTAATAGTATTTCACCACAAATTGAAAGTCAGAAAAACAGATTTAAAAACAAATACATCATTATCAACAAGACCGAAATACAATTGCACAAAAAATATGCTATTGGTGTAGCTTGTATTGTGTTGTTTTTTGTTGGTGCGCCACTAGGTGCTATTATTAGAAAAGGAGGAATTGGATTACCCTTGGTTTTTGCAATTATTTTATTTTTAATCTATCATTTTATTGGAATTTTAGCGCAAAATTCTGCAGAAACTGGAAAATTAAGTCCTTTTTTAAGCGCATGGATTTCCACTTTTATCATGTTTCCTTTGGGTATTTTTTTAACCTATAGGGCAACCACCGACCAAGGATTTGGAAGCTTTGATTTTATTTCAGTTCCCCTACGAAAATTGTTAATTAAACTGAAACTGGACAAGTATAAAACGCGCGAATAATTAGCTTTGCGGAAAATCATAAAAAACAGATATGGCTGTAAAAGATACACTAGAAGATAAAATTCAACTTTCAACTATAGAAGAAGCTATTGCAGATATAAGAGCTGGAAAAGTGATTATTGTAGTAGATGATGAAGACAGAGAAAATGAAGGTGACTTCTTAGCAGCCGCCGAAAAAGTTACTCCAGAAATGATTAACTTTATGGCAACTCACGGAAGAGGTTTAATCTGTACTCCGTTAACTGAGCAACGATGTAACGAATTAAAACTCGGGATGATGGTAGGAAATAATACCGACCCCATGGAAACAGCATTTACTGTTTCTGTAGATTTACGAGGAAATGGCGTTACAACCGGAATATCTGCATCAGATCGTGCTAAAACTATTGAAGCCTTAGCCCATGATGATACTACTCCTTATGATTTAAATAGACCAGGACACATCTTTCCACTTAAAGCTAAAGAAGGAGGTGTTTTGAGAAGAACTGGACATACAGAAGCCGCTATTGATTTTGCAAGACTTGCTGGCTTAAAACCTGCTGGAGTGATTGTTGAAATCATGAATGAAAACGGAACAATGGCGCGCTTACCTCAGCTTGTTAAAGTAGCACAGAAATTTGATTTAAAATTAGTCTCTATTGAAGACTTAGTGGCTTATAGAATGCAACATGATTCCTTAATCCAAAAGCAACAAGATTTTGAAATACAAACAAGATTTGGAAATTTTAGACTAAGAGCTTATCTGCAAACAACAAATAATCATGTACATTTAGCGCTTACCAAAGGAAACTGGAAACCTGATGAGCCTGTTATGGTAAGAGTAAATTCTACTTTAGTTAATAATGACATTTTAGGAACTTTAACTAACAATGCAGACAAGAAGCTTGATGATATGTTCAAAGCAGTTAACAATGAAGGTAAAGGAGCTATTGTTTTTATCAATCAAGATGTTCAAGGACTTAATTTACTTAATCGGTTAGAGCAACTTAAAGAAAGTCAAGCTAAAGGAGAAATGAAAGCTCCAAGTGTTAAGATGGATAATAAAGACTTTGGTATTGGCGCGCAGATTCTTCATGATATTGGAATTCACAAAATAAAATTACTTTCTAATAGCCAAATGAAAAAGCGAGTTGGAATGATTGGTTATGGTCTTGAAATTACAGAATACATCAATTACTAATTAAGTTGATTTCCTTTTTTTATAAGATAAGCTTTCAGCATAATAAAATGTCAACTGTTGTAAATTAAAATAATCAACTTAAATTAGTAAATTAGACTTCCACTACTCCTGCGGTGTGGTGGAAATTTAGTATAAGGCTAAAAGTTTTTCAAAAAAGTGAAAATTTAACTCCCGCAACCAAATTAATAAAGTTGGTTTCTTTAAAAAAGCTTGAGTTAGTTGAAGCTGTTTCTATATCCATAAAATCCTTTCTAAATTCGGGTTGTACGTAAATTTTAAAAACATTTGATAAGCTGTAATTTACGGGTAAGGAAATAAAAATTGTTTGGGCAGAATCTACAAAGTCAATATTATTGGAATTGTCTTGATAGTTTCTGAATTTAGTCCAACCGTAGGAAACAGTAGGTTCTAAAGCCCATTTATCTGAAAGTTTATACTGATAACCAGCATTTATTCCATTAAAAGTGACATTGGAATAATCATAATTACCAACAAGTGACTGATTAGTTACATCTCCTCTTAAGAATTGAAATCTATATCCAAAGAAAAAAGCGGCATCAAAAATGTATATATTAGACTGAAAGTCTGCACCAAAATTAAATTTCATAGCTTCTGAGGCAAAATTATTACCCAATTCATTAGGAATTAGTCCTCCCAACTTGATAGCTAAAAGTTCATGATTTTGTGCATCAATATAATCTTGCTGTGCGTTAACAGACAGATGACAACAAACACATATAAGTAAACAACTAATAATTGAATTCAAATTCATTGGTATTTGCGTTAATAGGTACTTCCAATACCTGATTTTCTTGACCATTTAAACTAAATATAAATGTAAGGATTGTTTCTTCATCAGCACTGAGATTTAAGTTTTCATTTGGATTATTTGCGTCATTCGTCCGGCTTATAGTCCTTGTGTTTTGGCACTCAAAATTTTGATTAAAATCTTGAACATTTTCTATTTCAAAGTTACAAAAAGATGAACTTTGATAAGTGATTTGCCAACTTAATAAAGCTGGTTCTGTTGATGTTTTATTGATTTGAAAATGAAAAGGAATTTGCGACTTTAATTTAAAATCTGTGAGGTCAATTATTTTTGTGTTTGCTATAAGATCTTTTTGTATGCTTAAATGAATAGATGAATATTCATTTAGTTTTTGAATTCCAAATTCATTCAGTTCTGCATTAATCATCATGTTAAAATGACTTCCAGTGGGAACAAGTGAAACAAATTCCACATTTCCTAGAGCATCAGAAATTCCGTTTCCTAAAAGCACAGTAGGATTAAAAAAATTGGAAACCCTTAAACTAACCATATTGACGTCGGTAATTGGTTGGTTAGATGTTGAAATAAAACTAGCGTGTATTGAATAACGTTGATTATCCTCAATCTCTGAACAAGAAGACAGTAAAAACAGTAATACCAAAGGAAAAAGTAACCTCATAACAGTTTTAAATCAAAATTAAGAAGAAAAAAACAAAAAAATAGACCTTGTACAAGGTCTATTTTTTAATTGGCTTTACTTATTGAACATTACGACTTTAAATTTTCGTCAATATCAGCGGTAAGTGTTTTAAGGAAAGTTATAATCAAATCCAGGTCTTCATCAGAAATATCTTTGTTACTCTGTAGCTTCCCCATAATCTTTACTGCTTCGGCTAAATCTTTAACAGATCCATCATGAAAATAAGGATAGGTTTTTTCTATATTTCTTAAACTAGGAACTTTAAAAATATACTTATCAGATTCTTTTCCGGTAACTTGATGCAAACCTGTGTCTATTTTTTCACTACCTGTCAACTCCCAATAATCACCAAAAAGACCAAATTTTTGCTTCATATGCCCTCCTAAAGCAACCCCAGTGTGGCATGTGATACATTGGTTGTCAATAAAAGCTTGTAATCCTTTTTTTTCTTTTGTGCTTAACGCATTTTCATCTCCATCTAAATACTCATCAAATTTACTTGTTGCATACAATTTACGCTCAAAAGCACCTATGGCGTTAGTGATGTTTTTAAACGTTATTGGTTCTTTGTCTTTTTTAAAAACGGAGGCAAATAAATTTTGATATTCCTCTATATCGCTAAGTTTTTGAACCAAGTATTCTTCGTCTGGAATACCGTGTTCAATAGGGTTTAAAATAGGCATGCTAGCTTGTTCTTCAACATCTACTGCCCTACCATCCCAAAATTGTGAAGTATGTAAAAATGCATAGAATGTTGAAGGTGAGTTTCGATCTCCAAGTTCTTCTGAGTCTCCTGGCGAAGTAGATAAATTATCTACCCCAAAATTGTTTAATTGATGGCAAGAATTACAGCTGATTGTATTATTTTTAGATAAGCGTTTGTCATTATAAAGCTTTTTTCCTAGCTCTACTTTTTCGGCAGGAATATCTTCATAGGTAACACTAGAAATAGGTTGAAAAAATGTAGTTGCTTTTTTCATTAAATCAGATTTCTCTTTTTTCTCTTCTGTAGAAGTAACCCCATAATTTGGTTTATTCTTATCTTCATTTGAACAGGCCAATCCTGTAATTATCAATACGCTTAAAGCAAGTATTCGTTTCATAATTATTAATCATTTATAAGTTCATAGTGTATTCATACCAATTGTAATTCAAAATTCTAATTTGGAGCTGGTAGCCATAACGTGGTTGCATAGTACAAAACATATTATAGTCAGTTTTGATGGAATATGCAAATAATATTTCAATTTTGAATTGTACTCCAACAGCAAAAGCCCTGTATTAAAGGGCTTTTGCTAATTTGTAATTGCATGGATTTACAATAAAGTTGTTGGACAAACATACTCTGTTACCTGTGCATTTTCGTGTTCTTTAATTTCATCAAATCCACCTCTTACATCCACAAAATTATCCCAACCACGTTGTTTTAAAATAGATGCAGCAATCATGCTTCGGTAGCCTCCAGCACAGTGCAATGCAAATTTTTGGTCTTTAGGAAAACTTGCTAAATGATCATTAATTTGATTTAAAGGTGTATTTTCTGCGCCTTTTAAGTGTTGACTATCAAATTCGCTTTTCTTTCTTACATCAAATACTTTAATTTCTCCTTTGTTGAAAGTTGTTAAGAACTCATCAATAGCTAATCGGTTTACGGTATCTATTTCACCATTTGCTTTTTTCCAAGTTTCAAAACCACCTTTTAAGTATCCAATAGCATGGTCATAACCTACTCTAGCTAATCGTATAATGCTTTCCTCCTCTTTTCCAGGTTCAGTAACTAATAAAATTTGTTGTTTTATATCAGGGATTAATTCGCCAACCCACATGGCAAAATTAGAATCTAAACCAATATTAATAGAGTTAGGAATAAAACCTTCTTTAAAAGTTTCTGCGTCTCTGGTATCTAAAATCAAGGCTCCAGTTTCATTAGCCACGGCCTCAAAAGCATCTGCTTCTAGGGGTTGTTCTCCTCGGTCAATAACGTCATCAATACTTTCGTAACCTTGAATATTCATCAATACATTTTTAGGGAAATAACCTGGAGGCGCCGTTAATCCATCTAAAAGTTTGGCAATAAACTCTTCTTTACTCATCTCTTGTAGCGCATAATTGGTCTTCTTTTGATTGCCCAACGTATCGGTAGTTTCTTTACTCATCATTTTTCCACATGCACTACCAGCTCCGTGATTTGGATATACAATTAAATGATTTGGTAAGGGTAAAATTTTATTTCGCAAAGAATCATACAGATGAGCTGCTAATTTTTCTTCTGTAAGGTCTTCAATTACGTGCTGAGCTAAATCAGGACGTCCAACATCGCCTATAAATAAGGTATCTCCTGTAATTATACCATGCATTTCCTCATTTTCATCTAAAAGTAAATAAGTAGTAGACTCCATTGTATGACCAGGAGTGTGAATTACTTTGACTTGGTAATTTCCAATTTTAAAAATCTGATCGTCTTCTGCTACCAAAGCTTCAAAACCAGGTTTGGCAGTTGGTCCAAAAACAATTTGTGCGCCTGTTTTTTGAGCTAAATCTAAATGTCCTGACACAAAATCTGCATGAAAGTGTGTTTCAAATACATATTTAATTTCAGCACCATCTTTAGTGGCTTTATCTATATAAGGCTGTACTTCTCTTAAAGGATCAAAAATTGCCGCTTCTCCATTACTCTCAATATAATAAGCTGCATGTGCAATACATCCGGTATAAATTTGTTCTACTTTCATGATTCTATTATTTTTTGATTATGGCTCAAAAATACACTCACCTTCTTCTTTCTTATGTTACTTTTGATACATAAGTAGCTTGAAATGATTGAAATATGATTTTTGTCAGTTTTAATTTCTGTAATTCTTAGCGTCTTAAAATTACATAGCCAATACGCATCAAGAAAAATTTGCTCTACTAACTCTTATTAAAGTTAAATGGAATAAAAAAATCATCGATTGATCAAAAACAGCCTTAGCAATGCTTCAAGAAATCAACTTTTCAGGAGCCTGTAGCTTTATGAGCTCGTACTCATTAATTGAACAATAATCAGCGCTAACTTAGTTGAATAGCAATAAGCTGACTATTATCATAAAAATAGCCCCATGTTGTTGGTATTTTTGCCTTATCAAACAACAAATTTAAATAACATGAAATTAAATTGGGGAACATCTATAGTTATTGCCATGATCTGTTTTATAGGCTTTATAATGTTTTTTGTGGTTCAAATGTTATCTTCTAAAAATACACAAGATTTAGTTGAAGAGTCCTATTACCACAAAGAATTGTTAGTACAAGGAGAAATTGACAAAGTAAATAATGTAAAAGACCTAATTGCTTCCTTTGAAATTAAAAAAACAGAAGAAGGAATTGTGATTATTTATCCAGCAGATTTTGATGATAAAAAAGTTGTAGGAAGCGTTAAACTTTACCGACCTTCGGATAAAAATCTCGATTTTAAACTTCCTATTCAACAAAAAAATAATTCGCAATTAATTCCTAAATCACTTTTGGTAAATGGGCGTTGGAATGTTGAATTAGACTTTGAAGTAGATAGTACACCTTACGCTTACAAAAAAGAAATTACTTGGTAAGATGATTTGGTCTGCTTTTATATTGGGTCTTTTAGGAAGTTTTCATTGCATTGGCATGTGTGGTCCTATTGCTTTAATGCTTCCCGTAGGTAAAAGTACACCACTTCAAAAAGGTATAAAAATTAGCTTATACAATTTAGGAAGAATAACTTCCTATGCTATTATAGGGCTTGTTTTTGGTTTATTGGGTGAAGGCTTGATGACTTTTGGAGTGCAACAACAAATTTCAATTCTTATAGGAATTATTATGATTTTGGCTGTGTTGATTCCCTCCTCCAAGCTCAATCGCTTTAAAGTGACTCAACCCCTATACCGACTCATAGGTAAGGTGAAAAAAGAAATGGGTATAGCCCTTAAAAAAGATGCCAACTCTACTTTTTATCAATTGGGTTTTTTGAATGGATTCTTACCTTGTGGTTTAGTTTATATGGCTGTTTTTGCTTCAATAGCCACTCCAGGGTTGTGGGAAAGCGCCGTTTATATGATGGTTTTTGGTTTAGGAACCGTGCCTATTATGGCTGGAGTCATTTATTTCAAATCGCATATAGAACAAATTACACGCTGGAATCCTAGAAAAATCATTCCTTATGCTGTGGTTATTTTAGGGATTTTATTCATTTTACGCGGACTTGGTTTGGGCATTCCATACATTTCTCCAAAACCTGTCAACACCCCTGTTGATTCTAAAATTGAGTGCCACATATAGTCCCAAATTAAGCTTCTACACATAAAACATTTTTTTTCTTACAAACCTGAGTTCGATTAATATTTTAATAGATTTTATTGCATAAAAAAAGAAATAGC
>JAIUMH010000062.1 GCA_022565635.1 Flavobacteriaceae bacterium
CAACAATTAAAGAAAGCTCAATACGTTCAGTCTATTAAAGAAGGACAGAACTTATAATTAAAGCTTATTTACAGATATTTTAATCCAGCTAAACAATTAGCTGGATTTATTTGTTTGATCTCACCTCAAAAGCATACATTTTTTGAAAAATCCTAAAAACCTTGACGTTAAAAGAGTAATTGATCATGTTGCTCTATTGCTACAAGAAATTCCTAGCTCTCTGGAAGTTGTTAAAGATGACAAAAACAAAGAACAAAGATTTCATTATTTAGCTAAATACATGGTTAAAAAAGCACTTCGAAATAACGCACTTATAGTTAGCGAAGACTATACTGGTATTGCTATTTTATTTGAAATGAAAAATTTTAAAGAAGGCTTTTGGCAAACTTTAAAAGATGACTTGATTCTTGCTTTTAAAGTTACTGGACTAAGGAAAGGCTGGAAAGGTCTTCAAACTCAAAAAATAGTAAGAAAAGCTAGGCCTCAGTTAGATAATTATCTCTATTGTTGGTTTTGGGGTATTTTAAAAGATTCTAGAGGAGTTACCTCACAAAAACTAGCCTATAGCATGAAAGATGAATTTTACGAGATAGCTAGACAGAAAAAGCTTCCATTATTTGCTGAAACAAGAACAAGAAGAATAAGTATTGCCTACCAACGTTATGGTTTTCAGGTAGTGAAGAAATGGGAACATCCTAGTGGTGATACCATGTATTTTTTAAGGTATGATACCCCAAGAAATAAGTAATTTGCAGAGGCTTATTTGGAAGCAAATAACTCAACATCTTCTTTTGTAATTTGATTTCCTCCAAGAATGAGCAACCTTTCAACCACATTCCTTAACTCCCTTACATTACCCGTCCAATTATACGTTTGAAGTTCCTTAATGGCAGATTGATCAAATTCTTTGGGGGTAGTTCCGTTATCCTTAGCAATTTTCTTTGCAAAGTGATTCACTAACAAAGGAATATCATCCTTACGATCATCTAAAGGTGGTACTTTGATCATGATTACTGCTAATCTATGGTAAAGGTCTTCTCTAAATTTCTTATTTTCAATTTCCTCTTTCAAATTTTTGTTAGTAGCAGCAATTACCCTAACATCTACTTTAATATCTTTATCACTTCCAACACGCTGAATTTTGCTCTCTTGTAAAGCTCGAAGAACTTTAGCTTGCGCAGGTAAACTCATATCTCCAATTTCATCTAAAAAGATAGTGCCACCATTGGCTGCTTCAAACTTACCGGCTCTATCTTTATTAGCTGAAGTAAAAGCCCCCTTAACATGACCAAACAATTCACTCTCTATTAATTCTGAAGGAATAGCAGCACAATTCACTTCAATAAAACTCCCTTTAGAACGTTGGCTTTTTTGATGCAACCAATGCGCAACAAGCTCCTTTCCGGTGCCATTAGGTCCAGTAATTAAAACACGTGCTTCTGTAGGAGCAACTTTTTCAATTACCTTTTTTATCGAAGTTATTGCCTCAGACTCACCAATCATTTGAAAGCCCTTAGAAACTTTCTTTTTTAATCTTTTGTTTTCACTTTTAAGTTTACCACTGTCTAAAGCAATACGAACAGTATTTAATAACCTATTTAGGTCGGGTGGTTTTGATATATAGTCAAACGCACCTTTTCTCATACTATCTACAGCAGTTTCTAAATCACCGTGACCTGAAATCATTACCACTGGAACATCTTCATTTATTTTTTTGATCCCTTCAAGCACTTCTAACCCATCTTTTTTAGGCATTTTTATATCACAAAGAACAAGGTTGAAATCATTTTTCTTGAATTTTTCAAGCCCTTCAAGACCATCTGAAGCTTCAGTTATTTTGTAGGATGAATTTTCTTCTGAAAGAATCTTTACTAAGACACGTCTTATAGCCGATTCATCTTCAATAATAAGAATATGTTGCATGCTGCTTTATTTTGGGGTTAAAATAGCTTTTTTTTGTGTAAAAGTAAAACCCACCCTAATAAATTAGGATGGGAAAAAAAATTGCTATGAAAAAGAAAAACATCACTAAAATTAGTGATGTTCAAATATATATAATTAAATGTTAATCAGCAAAATTAACTGAACATATCTTTCACTTTTTCAAAGAAAGATTTGTCAGATTTTTGAGGATTTGGTTGCATATTTATATCATTCATATTTTTCTCAAAAAATTGTCTTTGCTCTTTATTCAATTCTTGAGGTGTCCACACATTCACATGCACAAGTAAATCGCCAGAGCCATAGCTATTTAACCTTGGCAAACCTTTGCCTCTAAGTCGTAAAATTTTACCACTTTGCACTCCGGGTTCAATTTTAATTCTCACTTTGCCAGAAACAGCATTTATTTCTTTTGATGCACCAAGAGCAGCTTCAGAGAAATTGATGTATAAATCATAATGCAAGTTTTCTCCGTCGCGTTGTAATTCTCCAGATTGATCATCTACTTCTATTAAGACAATTAAATCTCCAGCTACTCCACCTGGAGCTTCATTACCCTTTCCAGAAACTTTCATTTGCATTCCATCCTCTACACCAGCTGGAATTTTTATACTCACGGTTTCTTCTTCCATCTTTAATCCGTGGGCATCTGTACCTTTCCCTTTCTTATCAATTATTTTACCAGTACCTTGACAAGTGCCACATGTACTAGCCGTTTGCATCTGTCCCAAAATGGTATTGGTTACACGCGTAACCTGGCCAGTTCCTCTACAAGTAGAACAGGTTTTGTATGTAGTATCTGAAGCCTGTTTTTTTCTGGAAACTTTAATTTTCTTTTCAACACCATTGGCCACATCTTTAAGGTTTAATTTTACGCGAATACGCAAATTACCACCTCGTGCGGCTCTTCTTTGAGATTGTCCGCCACCAAAGCCGCTAAAGCCTCCAAAGCCACCACCTCCAAAGATGTCACCAAACTGACTAAAGATATCATCCATATCCATACCTCCTCCGCCAAAGCCACCAGAACCATCAAATGCGGAATGACCAAAACGATCATACTTAGCTTTTTTGTCTGGATTACTCAAAACTTCATAAGCTTCAGCAGCTTCTTTAAATTTAGTTTCAGCCTCTTCGTCACCAGGATTTTTATCAGGATGATATTTCACCGCCATTTTTCGGTATGCCTTTTTAATTTCAGCAGCCGTGGCATTTTTATCAATTCCTAATATGTCGTAATAATCTTTTTTATTGCTCATTTTGTGTAATTTCTAAGCTTATTATTTTCCAGTTACTACTTTTGGATATCTAATTATCTTATCACCCAACGTATACCCTTTTTCTACTACGTCTACAATTTTACCCTTAAGTTCATCTGATGGCGCAGGTATTTGAGTTATTGCTTCATGTATATCTGCATCAAAAACATCTCCTGAATTCACATTCATAAGTGATAATCCTTTAGACTTTAATGTTTCTGTTAGTTTGTTACTAATCAACTCTATACCTTTAATCAACTCATCATCTTCAGACTTCTTTACTTCTTTCAAAGCGCGCTCAAAGTCATCTAAAACAGGAAGTAAAGATTGCATTACTTCTTGCCCTGCGGTTTTGTACAATTCCATACGCTCTTTACTAGTTCTGCGCTTAAAATTCTCAAACTCGGCAAACAATCTAACGTACTTATCTTTCTGTTGTTCAATTTCCTTCTGTAACTTTTCCTCAGGACTTAATTCTTGCGGAGCCTCTTTTTCAGCAGTAGATTCATTTTCATTTTTTAATGAATCTGAATCATCACTAATGTTTTCGTCTTTATTTTGTGAAGAAGATGCTTGTTGATCATCAAGTTGTTCTTCCGCTTGAGTAGTGCTTTTTTGATCCTTATCTATATCTTGGTTTTCTGTAACTTTTGCCATGATTAATTATTTTAATAGTAGATAAACAAATTGGTTGCCACTTTGATGTTTGTGTCAAATTGTCACAAGTTGAAATGTACTATAATTAATGAATAAGTAGTATTAAAAAAACCGCCTCTTTGCAGAGGCGGCTTTTAAGAAATTTTAGGCTTGCCCGGTTGGACCAAAATTGAGCGGTATATTTTGCTGTTCTTTTGATTCTATCTGCCCATGTGCTTTTTCAAATCTTGCAATGTTATCATTTAAAGCTTTTACTAAGCGCTTAGCATGCTGTGGAGTCATGATTATTCTTGACTGCACTTTGCTTTTAGGCGAACCTGGCATCACATTTACAAAGTCTAAAACAAATTCTGAAGCTGAGTGATTTAGAATAGCTAAGTTGCAATATTTACCTTGCGCCATTTCTTCATCCAACTGAATATTGATTTTCTTTTTATTCGGTTTATTTTGATCACTCATATGCTTGATTTAATTAAAATTTACTTTTTGACCTTGATTTTGTACCATCATATCATCTAATTGTTCTTTTGAACCAACAATTAAATTATCAAATTCTCTAAGTCCTGTACCTGCTGGAATTCTATGTCCAACAATTACGTTCTCTTTAAGTCCCTCTAACAAGTCAACTTTTCCGCTAACCGCTGCTTCATTTAACACTTTAGTAGTTTCTTGGAAAGAAGCTGCCGAAATAAATGACTTAGTTTGAAGTGAAGCTCTAGTAATACCTTGAAGAATTGGAGTTGCTACCGCTGGCTCTGCATCTCTAGCTACTACCAATTGTTTATCTTCACGCTTAAGAATTGAGTTTTCATCTCTTAATTGTCTTACAGTAACTATCTGACCGGCTCTTAAGTTTGTACTATCTCCAGCATCTTCAATTACTTTCTTGCCAAAGATGTTATCGTTTTCATCAATAAAATCTTCTTTATGAACCAATTGATTTTCAAGGAAGGTAGTATCACCTGAATCCTTAATTTTTACCTTACGCATCATTTGACGTACAACAACCTCAAAATGCTTGTCATTAATTTGTACACCTTGTAAACGATATACCTCTTGCACTTCATTTACTAAATATTGCTGTACAGCAGAAGGTCCTTTAATGTTTAAGATATCTTCAGGTGTAACAGAGCCATCAGACAATGGCATACCTGCTCTCACATAATCATTTTCTTGAACTAGGATTTGGTTAGAAAGCTTAACTAAATACTTCTTAATTTCTCCAAGCTTAGATTCTACAATGATTTCACGATTACCACGCTTAATTTTACCAAAAGAAACAACTCCATCAATTTCACTTACCACAGCTGGGTTAGATGGGTTTCTAGCCTCAAATAACTCAGTAAGTCTTGGAAGACCACCTGTAATATCTCCAGATTTAGAAGACTTACGTGGAATTTTTACTAAGACCTTACCAACCTTAATAGCTTCTTCATCATCCACCATAAGGTGAGCGCCAACAGGTAAGTTGTAAGAACGTTGTTTCTCTCCGTTTTTGTCTAAAATATGAAGCGTTGGTATCTTACGTTTATTTTTAGACTCTATTATAACTTTTTCTTCAAATCCAGTCTGCTCATCAGATTCAACTGCATAAGTAACCCCTTGAAGAATATTTTCAAATTTGATTTGACCAGCAAATTCAGATATAATTACACCGTTATAAGGATCCCATTTGGCAATTACATCACCTTTAGCGAGTTTAGCTCCAGGTTTAATCATAATTTGAGAACCGTAAGGAATGACATTGGTACTCAAAGTAATTCCAGACTTTTTATCAATCAATTTAACTTCAGAAGTTCTTGAAATAACAATATCAGCTGGTTTTCCTTCATTATCTTCCCCAGCAACTGTTTTTAAATCTTCAATTTCTGCAACACCATCAAATTTGGCTTGAAGCTTGTTTTCCTCAGAAATGTTTCCTGCAATACCACCAACGTGGAAGGTTCTAAGCGTAAGCTGTGTTCCTGGCTCACCAATAGACTGTGCTGCAATAACACCAACTGATTCACCTTTTTGAACTGTTTTGTTGGTAGAAAGGTTTCTACCATAACATTTCATACAGATACCCTTCTTAGATTCACAAGTTAAAGGTGATCTAACTTCAACAGAATTTAATGCAGAGTTTTCAATTTGTTCAGCAATAGCATCTGTTATTTCAACACCAGCTTCTACAATCAATTCTTGAGAAATAGGATCTACTACATCATTAAGTGCTGTTCTACCTAAAATTCTTTCAGAAAGTTTTTCAACTACTTCTTCATTTTTCTTTAAAGCAGAAACTTCTATTCCTCTTAATGTTCCACAATCTTCTTCTCTAACAATGACATCTTGAGAGACATCCACTAATCTACGAGTTAGGTAACCAGCATCAGCTGTTTTAAGTGCCGTATCCGCAAGACCTTTACGCGCACCGTGAGTAGAAATAAAGTATTCAAGAATTGAAAGCCCTTCTTTAAAGTTAGATAAAATTGGGTTTTCAATAATCTCACCACCTGCTGCTGTAGATTTTTTAGGCTTAGCCATTAATCCACGCATACCTGTAAGCTGTCTAATTTGTTCTTTAGAACCACGGGCTCCAGAATCAAGCATCATAAATACCGAGTTGAAGCCTTGCTTGTCTTCGGTAATACGTTTCATAGCTAATTCAGTAAGATTTGCGTTAGTTGCAGTCCAGATATCAATTACTTGGTTGTAACGTTCGTTATTAGTAATTAATCCCATATTGTAGTTACCAACTACACCAGCAACTTCTTCATTAGCAGAATCAATTAAGTCTTGTTTTTCTTCTGGAATAATAATATCTCCAAGAGAGAAAGATAATCCTCCTCTAAATGCAAAATCATAACCCAAAGACTTAATACTATCTAAGAATTCACTAGTTTCTGGTACGCTGGTAAGTTTTAATACGTTAGCAATTACCGTTCTAAGTGCTTTTTTATTAAGTACTTCATTGATAAATCCAGCTTGCTCAGGTACGTGTTTATTAAACAAAACTCGACCTGTTGTTGTTTCAATAATTTGATTTACAAGCTCGCCATTTTCATTATAATCTTTGGTTCTTACCTTAATTGAAGCATTAAGGTGAAGTCTTTTTTCATTATATGCAATTTCAACTTCTTCATCAGAGTAAAAAGTCAAACCTTCACCGGCCACGGGCTCCTCTGGAGTTGATTTTTTTAACTTGGTCATATAATAAAGTCCCAAAACCATATCCTGAGACGGAACAGCAATAGGGGAACCATTAGCAGGGTTCAAAATATTATGTGAAGCCAACATTAATAATTGTGCTTCAAGAATAGCTTCTGGACCTAAAGGTAAATGTACTGCCATTTGATCACCGTCAAAATCGGCATTAAAAGCTGTACACACCAACGGGTGAAGCTGTATTGCTTTTCCTTCAATAAGCTTTGGTTGAAAGGCCTGGATTCCTAATCTGTGAAGTGTAGGAGCACGGTTTAAAAGCACTGGATGACCTTTTAAAACATTTTCTAAGATATCCCAAACAACAGGTTCCTTCTTATCAATTATTTTCTTAGCCGATTTAACTGTTTTTACAATACCTCTTTCAATAAGTTTTCTAACCACAAAAGGTTTGTAGAGTTCTGCAGCCATATCTTTTGGAAGACCACATTCAAACATTTTCAACTCAGGACCTACAACAATTACAGAACGAGCTGAGTAATCAACACGTTTTCCTAATAAGTTTTGTCTAAATCTACCTTGCTTCCCTTTCAAAGAATCAGATAAAGATTTAAGTGGTCTGTTAGAATCGGTTTTTACTGCAGATGATTTTCTTGTATTATCAAACAATGAATCTACAGACTCTTGAAGCATACGTTTTTCATTACGTAAAATCACTTCAGGAGCTTTAATTTCCATCAATCTTTTTAAACGGTTATTACGTATAATAACTCTTCTATAAAGGTCATTTAAATCTGAAGTTGCAAAACGACCTCCGTCTAGAGGCACCAATGGTCTTAATTCTGGTGGTATAACAGGAACAACTTTCATAATCATCCATTCAGGATTGTTGTTTCTGTTCTTTTTAGAATCTCTAAGAGCTTCAACCACTTGTAAACGCTTAAGAGCTTCTGTTTTTCTTTGCTTAGAAGTTTCGTTATTAGCTTTGTGTCTTAAATCATAAGAAAGCTCATCCAGGTCAAGGCGTTTTAGTATTTCTTCTAAACACTCTGCTCCCATTTTAGCAATAAACTTATTTGGGTCTTGATCTTCAAGGTATTGATTTTCTTGCGGTAAGCTATCTAATATGGTTAAATACTCTTCTTCTGTCAAGAAGTCCATTTTCTTTAAAGGCTCACCATCTTCATTTTTAGCTTCTCCAGGTTGAATGACTACATATCTTTCATAATATATAATCATGTCTAATTTCTTAGAAGGAATACCTAGTAAATAACCAAGTTTGTTTGGTAAAGAACGGAAATACCAAATATGCGCAACAGGAACCACTAAGTTAATATGGCCAACACGCTCTCTTCTTACTTTTTTCTCCGTAACTTCAACACCACATCGGTCACATACAATACCTTTGTAGCGAATTCTTTTGTATTTACCACAAGCACATTCATAATCTTTAACAGGGCCAAAGATACGCTCACAAAACAAACCATCTCTCTCTGGCTTGTGGGTTCTGTAGTTAATAGTTTCTGGTTTTAAAACTTCTCCACGAGATTCATTTAACATTTTCTCTGGTGAAGCTAAACCAATAGAGATTTTATTAAATCTCTTTTGAGTGATATTCTCATTTCTTCTTGCCATAATACAAGTAATAAAGAATTAAATTTAAAATAAATTGAAGTAGCTCCCCATTTGGGGAGACTACTTTACTCTTCTAATTGGATATCTAAACCAAGACCTTTCAATTCATGCATTAATACATTGAATGACTCAGGTATACCAGGTTCTGGCATTGGTTCACCTTTTACAATTGCTTCATAGGTTTTAGCTCTACCTATCACATCATCAGATTTCACTGTAAGAATTTCTCTTAGTGTACTAGATGCTCCATAGGCCTCTAACGCCCAAACTTCCATTTCTCCAAAACGCTGTCCACCAAATTGAGCTTTACCTCCAAGTGGTTGTTGCGTAATTAACGAGTAAGGACCTATTGAACGAGCATGCATTTTATCCTCAATCATATGACCAAGTTTAAGCATATAAATAACACCTACTGTTGCAGGTTGATCAAAACGTTCACCAGTTCCTCCATCATAAAGGTAAGTATGTCCATAACGCGGAATACCAGCCTCATCTGTAAGCTCATTAATTTGCTCTATAGTTGCTCCATCAAAAATTGGTGTAGCAAATTTCTTTCCTAGTTTTTGACCAGCCCAACCAAGAACGGTTTCGTAAATCTGACCAATATTCATACGTGAGGGTACACCAAGCGGATTTAAAACAATATCAACTGGGGTTCCATCTTCTAAGAAAGGCATGTCTTCTTGGCGAACAATCTTAGCAACAATACCTTTGTTACCGTGACGTCCAGCCATTTTATCACCAACTTTTAATTTTCTCTTTTTAGCTATGTAGATTTTAGCTAGTTTTAAGATACCAGAAGGCAATTCATCACCAACGCTTATGGTAAACTTCTCTCTTCTTAAGTTTCCTTGTAAATCATTTTGCTTGATCTTATAGTTATGTAATAAATCCGTAACTAAAGTGTTTAAATGATCATCTGTTGTCCAAGTCCCTTTGGTTAAATGTGCAAAATCATCTATAGAATTAAGCATCTTTAAAGTATACTTTTTACCTTTAGGCAAAACCTCTTCACCTAAATCATTTTGTACACCTTGTGCAGTCTTTCCTCCAACTATAGAGAAAAGTTTTTCAACTAAATTATTTCTAAGCTCTTCAAATTTTACCTGATATTTTGCTTCAAGTTTTTCAATTTCAAGTTTATCTTTTGCTCTTTTACGTTTATCTTTTACCGCTCTTGTAAATAATTTTTTATTAATTACAACACCATTTAATGAAGGCGAAGCTTTTAAAGAAGCATCTTTAACATCACCGGCCTTATCACCAAAAATAGCGCGTAAAAGTTTTTCCTCAGGAGTTGGATCACTCTCTCCTTTAGGAGTAATTTTACCAATAAGAATATCACCTGGCTTAATTTCAGCACCAATTCTAATCATACCATTTTCATCTAAGTCTTTTGTAGCCTCTTCTGAAACGTTTGGTATATCTGCAGTTAATTCTTCATTACCAAGCTTGGTATCTCTAACCTCTAATGAATATTCATCGATATGAATAGAAGTTAACATGTCTTCTCTAACAACTCTCTCAGAAAGTACAATTGCATCCTCAAAGTTATACCCTTTCCAAGGCATAAAAGCAACTTTCATATTTCTACCTAGAGCTAACTCTCCGGCTTCAGTAGCATAACCTTGACATAAAACTTGCCCTTGAGTTACACGATCTCCAACTCTTACAATTGGTTTCAGGTTAATAGAAGTACCCTGATTTGTTTTTCTGAATTTTATTAATTTGTACGTTTTCTCATCAGAATCAAAACTTACTAGTCGTTCATCTTCAGAACGGTCATATTTGATAGTAATTTGATCAGCATCAACATAAACAACCTCTCCTTCTCCTTCAGCATTTATTAAAACTCTAGAATCTTTAGCTACACGTTCTTCAAGACCTGTACCCACAATTGGAGAATCGTTTTTCAATAAAGGAACCGCTTGACGCATCATGTTAGATCCCATTAAAGCACGGTTAGCATCATCATGTTCTAAGAAGGGAATAAGCGAAGCAGAAATACTTGAAATTTGGTTAGGAGCTACATCAATATAATTAACTTCTTTTGGGTCAACTACAGGGAAGTCTCCTTCCATTCTTGCAATAATCTGTTCAGGTTGAATTGTTCCATCCGCTGCAATTGGAATATTTGCTTGGGCTATCAATTGACCTTCTTCTTCTTCAGCCGATAAATAAACCGGAGGAGAGTTAAGATCAATCTTACCATCTTCAACTTTACGATAAGGGGTTTCAATGAATCCCATGCTGTTTACTTTACCATAAACAGACATAGAAGATATAAGTCCAATGTTTGGCCCTTCAGGAGTTTCAATAGGACACAGTCTTCCGTAGTGGGTATAATGAACATCACGCACCTCAAACCCAGCTCTTTCTCTAGAAAGCCCTCCAGGCCCTAAAGCTGATAGCCTTCTTTTATTGGTTAATTCTGCTAATGGATTAGTTTGATCCATAAACTGAGAAAGCTGATTAGTACCAAAGAACGAATTGATCACTGAAGAAAGTGTTTTAGCATTGATCAAATCAATTGGGGTAAACACTTCATTATCTCTAACATTCATTCGTTCTCTTATGGTTCTGGCCATTCTAGAAAGACCAACACCAAATTGTTGAGACAATTGCTCTCCAACAGTTCTAACACGACGGTTAGAAAGGTGATCTATATCATCAACTTCAGCTTTAGAATTAACAAGCTCAATTAAATATTTAATGATAGTAATGATATCAACTTTAGTCAGGACTTTTTTGTCCATATCAATATCAAGACCTAATTTTTTATTCATTCGGTAACGACCTACCTCACCTAGATTATAACGTTGGTCACTGAAAAATAATTTTTCAATGATACCACGTGCAGTTTCTTCATCTGGCGGTTCAGCGTTACGTAATTGTCTGTAGATATGTTCAACAGCTTCTTTTTCAGAATTAGTAGGATCTTTTTGCAATGTATTGTAAATAATTGCATAATCACCTGTTGAATTATCCTCTTTGTGAAGTAAAATAGTTTTAGAGCCAGTTTCAATAATTTCTTCAATATGGTCTTTTTCAAGAACAGTATCGCGGTCTAAAACAATCTCATTTCGTTCTATGGATACAACTTCACCAGTATCTTCATCAACAAAATCTTCGTACCATGTATTAAGAACACGTGCGGCAAGTGTTCTACCAAGAACTCTTTTTAAACCAGCTTTTGAAACTTTTACCTCTTCTGCAAGATCAAAAATTTCAAGAATATCTTTATCTCTTTCAAAACCAATAGCTCTAAAAAGAGTAGTAACTGGTAATTTCTTTTTACGATCAATATAAGCGTACATAACGCTATTGATGTCTGTAGCAAATTCTATCCAAGAACCTTTAAAAGGAATAACTCTTGCTGAATATAATTTGGTTCCGTTAGCATGAAAAGACTGACCAAAGAAAACTCCCGGAGATCTGTGAAGTTGAGAAACAACAACGCGTTCAGCACCGTTGACAACAAATGTACCACTAGGGGTCATGTAAGGGATTGTACCTAAATACACATCCTGAACAATAGTTTCAAAATCTTCGTGTTCTGGATCTGTACAATATAATTTTAAACGAGCCTTAAGAGGTACGCTATAGGTTAATCCACGCTCTATACATTCCTGAATAGAGTATCTTGGTGGATCTATGAAATAGTCTATAAATTCTAATACAAATTGGTTTCTTGTATCAGTGATAGGGAAATTTTCCATAAAGGTTTTGTATAAACCTTCATTTGATCGTTCATCAGTTTTAGTTTCAAGCTGGAAGAAATCTTTAAAAGATTTAACTTGAATATCCAAGAAATCTGGATAATCGGGCTTGTTGGTTACTGATGAAAAACTAACTCGTTCTTTTTTCGTTGCTAACATTTAAGAAAATAATTTAATGCTCTAATAGCAAAATTAAATAATAAAAATGTACTTCTACATCCAAAAGCGTATAAATACGCAAAATGGTTTAGACCATCAGATAGCTATCTGAGGCCTAAACCTAATATCAAATTTAAGTAAAGCTTACTTAAGCTCAACCTCTGCTCCAGCCTCTTCTAATTGAGATTTCAAAGATTCAGCCTCATCTTTAGAAACTGCTTCTTTTACTGTTTCTGGTGCTCCATCTACCATAGCTTTAGCATCTTTCAATCCTAATCCAGTTAGTTCTTTTACAAGTTTAACAACTTTTAATTTAGAACCTCCTGCAGCTTTTAGGATTACATCAAATTCTGTTTGCTCTTCAGCTGCTTCACCACCTCCAGCGGCTCCACCTGCTACAGCAACAGCAGCAGCTGCTGGCTCAATTCCGTACTCTTCTTTTAAAATATCAGCTAACTCATTTACCTCTTTTACAGTAAGGTTAACTAATTGTTCTGCAAAATCTTTTAAATCTGCCATTTCTATCGTTTTTAGTGTATAATTATTAGTGTGTATTTTATTCTTTTTCTGATAAAGTTTTCAATATACCAGATAGCTTACTTCCACCTGACTTAAGGGCTGAAACAACGTTTTTAGCTGGTGATTGAAGCAATCCAATAATATCTCCAATAACTTCTTCTTTAGATTTAATGTTAACTAAAGCATCTAGTTGGTCATCGCCAACATAAACAGCTTCTTCAACATAAGCACCTTTAAGAATAGGCTTTTCATTTTTCTTTCTGAAATCTTTAATGACCTTTGCAGGCGCATTACCCGTCTCAGAAAGCATAATTGAAGTATTGCCTTTTAAGGTGTCTGATAAATTTTCAAAATCTTTATCGGTAGCTTCCATTGCTTTAGCAAGCAAAGTGTTTTTAACTACCATTAATTTGATATCTGCCTTGAAACAAGCTCTTCTTAAGTTACTTGTTACAGCTGCATTTAATCCAGAAATATCTGCTAAATAAATACTAGGAGTTTCTGTGAGCCGGGCAGTTAAATCTTGTATTACTTGTGATTTTTCTTCTCTTGTCATAATTCTAATTTATTGCTCGGTGAACCTTTTAGTATCTATACTTATTCCTGGACCCATAGTAGACGAAATATTAATCGACTTAATATATACGCCCTTAACCACAGATGGTTTCAATTTAACAACAGTTGACAGGAGTTCTCTTGCATTACCAGCAATTTTTTCAGCCTCAAAAGACACTTTGCCAATTGCAGCATGAACAATTCCGTATTTATCAACCTTAAAGTCAATTTTACCGCCTTTAACGTCACCAACTGCTTTAGCAACATCCATAGTTACAGTACCCGTTTTAGGGTTTGGCATTAAACCACGCGGTCCTAAAATTCTACCTAAGGGACCTAATTTTCCCATTACTGAAGGCATGGTTACAATAACATCTACGTCTGTCCAACCTCCTTTAATTTTTTCTAAGTAATCATCTAAACCAACATAGTCTGCTCCAGCAGCTTTTGCTTCTTCGGCTTTATCTGGAGTTACTAAGGCAAGAACTTTAACTTCCTTACCTGTACCATGAGGAAGCGTTACAACGCCTCTAACCATTTGGTTTGCTTTACGAGGATCAACATTCAATCGAATAGATAAATCTACAGACTCATCAAAGTTAGCAGAGCTTACATCTTTAATTAATGTTGAAGCTTCAGCTACAGAATAGAGTTTTGTATTATCTAATTTAGACGCTGCCTCTTTTTGTTTCTTTGTTAATTTTGCCATTTTAAAAAATGTTTTTTAAGATTAAAAAGGAGCATCACCTTTTACATTAACACCCATAGAGCGCGCTGTACCAGCTACCATTTTCATTGCAGATTCAACTGTAAATGCATTTAAATCCTGCATTTTGTCTTCTGCAATTGCTTTTACTTGATCCCAAGTAATAGCAGCAACTTTTGCTCTATTAGGCTCTCCAGAACCCTTTTTAACTTTAGCAGCCTCCATAATCTGAACTGCTGCAGGTGGGGTCTTAACAATGAAATCAAAAGATTTATCACTATAAACAGTAATAACAACAGGCAAAACTTTTCCAGCTTTATCCTGAGTTCTTCCATTAAATTGTTTACAAAACTCCATAATATTTACACCGGCAGCCCCTAATGCAGGACCAACTGGTGGTGAAGGGTTGGCAGCGCCACCTTTCACTTGAAGTTTTACAACTTTACTTACTTCTTTTGCCATTTCTTTAAAATTTGTTTGTTAGTTTAAGTGGGAAGCATTAAAACTAACTAATTATATATGTGTAACATTTATAATTTCTCAACCTGCATATAACTTAATTCAACGGGTGTTTTTCTTCCAAAAATTTTCACCATAACCTTAAGTTTTTGCTTTTCTTCATTTATATTTTCAATAGTTCCATTAAAACCATTAAAAGGACCATCAATTACTTTAACACTCTCATTTAATACGTAGGGAATCGATACATTATCTTTCTGAGTTGATAACTCATCAACTTTACCGAGCAACCTATTTACCTCTGATGTACGTAACGGAACAGGATCTCCTCCTTTAGTTTCACCTAGAAAACCAATGACTCCATTTACAGATTTTATAATGTGTGGAATTTCACCTTCTAAGTTAGCATTAATCATAATATATCCTGGAAAATATACCTTATCTTTTTGGTATTTCTTGCCATTCCGAATCTGAACGACTTTCTCTGTTGGAACAAGTATTTCATCAACAAAATCCTCCATTCCATTGTGAGCAATCTCTTTCTCAATGTAATCTTTAATTTTGTTTTCTGAACCACTTACAGAACGAACTACATACCACTTCTTGGAATTGTTATCTGACATATAAATTACGATTTAACCCAGCTAAAATACTGTTTAATAACACCTCCAAAAACTTCATCAACACCCCAGATGGCAAGCGAAAAAATAATTGAAAAAACAGCAACAATAACCATTAATCGTTGTGCTTCTTTCAAAGTAGGCCAGGTGACGTTGTTTTTTAACTCTCGATAAGAATCATTCACATATTTAGAAAAACTTGCCATAATATATTTTTTTTTAAAACAATAAACCAAAAGGTTTATTTTTAATGCACGGGTTGAGAGACTCGAACTCCCGACACCTGGTTTTGGAGACCAGTGCTCTACCAACTGAG
>JAIUMH010000063.1 GCA_022565635.1 Flavobacteriaceae bacterium
GTTGTAAGTACTAAAACAACAAAAGTAAATAGTTTTTATAAATTTTGACTTATAAAATTCTTACAAGCCATTTAAAACTACTAATTTAGCACAAAAAATATAATATGGGGGTGAAAATTGTTGGAGTGGGAAGTTTTATTCCAGCGTCTGTAAAAAGAAACAGCGATTTTTTGAAGCATCATTTTTATACTAACGATGGGAAATTCTTTGAAGACGAGCCGAATCTCATTTTAAAAAAATTTGAGAAGATTACTGGTATTCAGGAGCGTAGGTATGTAGAAAACGAGTTTACGGTTTCTGATATTGCCTTAGTTGCCTCTCAAAGAGCTATTGAAAATGCAGGTATTGATCCTGAAATTTTAGATTATATTATTTTTGCACATAATTTTGGCGATGTAAAAAGTGATAGTAACCAAACGGATATTGTACCGAGTTTAGCATCTAGAGTGAAGCATCAGTTAAAAATTGAAAACCCAAGTTGTAAGGCTTATGATATGATTTTTGGTTGCCCAGGATGGTTAGAATCTTGTATTCATGCCAAAGCTTTTATTGATGCGGGTATGGCTAAAAATTGCTTAATAATTGGTGCAGAAACCTTGTCTCGGGTAGTTGATCCACATGACCGTGATAGCATGATTTACGCTGATGGTGCTGGTGCATGTGTGCTTAGCGCAACCAATGAGGAAGGTGGAATACTTACTCACGCTACAGAAAGTCATACTTTTAAGGAGTCAAATTACATCTATTTTGATCGTTCTTTTAATCCTGATATTGAAGAAAACACAAAATACATTAAAATGCACGGAAGAAAAATTTACAATTTTGCTCTTTCTAAAGTGCCATTGGCTATGAAAAAGTGTCTGGATGAAAGCGGTTTTAAAATTGATCAACTAAAAAAAGTGTTTATTCATCAAGCTAATGAAAAAATGGATGAAGCTATTATTACTAGATTTTATCAACTTTATAAAGAAACACCTCCCAAAGGAATTATGCCCATGAGCATTAAAAATTTAGGAAATAGTAGCGTAGCCACCATCCCAACTTTATATGATTTATACCTTCAAGGAGAATTTGAGGGCAACGACTTTAAAAAGGGAGATATTATTATGTTTGCATCGGTTGGGGCTGGGATGAATATTAATGCTATTACATATCAATATTAATGTACGAAGGAAATTTTCCCCAAAAAAGGTATCAAATCACAATTGATTTTATGCTTAAGCATCAACCTCCTAAAAAATCGGTCTTGGATTTGGGAGTTAAAAATCCTTTTTGTGAAGTGATGCAGGAGCATGGTTATAATGTAGCAAACACAAATGGGGAAGATTTGGATGTAGATTTTTCTTTCGTCAAAAACACAGCTACAGAAATCACCACAGCGTTTGAAATTTTTGAACATCTTATTGCTCCTTTTAATGTATTACGGGAAATTAAAAGCGATTATCTGTTTGCAAGCATTCCTTTAAAATTGTGGTTTGCTTCTGCTTACCGAAGTAAAACTGATAAATGGGATAGGCACTATCACGAATTTGAAGATTGGCAATTTGATTGGTTGTTAGAAAAATCTGGATGGGAAATTATTGATGCAGTTAAATTTACTAATCCTGTTAACAAAATTGGTTTCAGGCCACTGCTAAGGAAATTTACTCCACGCTATTATTTGGTGTATTGCAAAAGAAAGCAGTAATGAAGTTCTGCCTGATTATACCTGCACATAATGAGGAGGAGAGCATAGAAAAATGCTTAAATTCTTTGGTTAATCAAACTCACCTTCCTGCTGAAATTATTGTTGTTAATGACAACTCAACTGATGAAACAGCAAATATAGTTGGTCAATTTACAAATGCTTATCCGTTTGTTCAGCTTGTTCATGTTTCCTCTTCTGAAGCTCATCAACCCGGAGCTAAAATAATTCGAGCTTTTTATGCAGGATTTGAAAAAGTGTCAAAACCCTTTGATGTAGTTTGTAAGTTTGACGCCGATTTAATTTTTCCTCCTAATTACTTAAGCGAATTAAAGCAAAGTTTTGAAAGCGATGCTCAACTTGGAATGGCCGCTGGGTTTTGTTATATTTATGATGGTCAAGGAAACTGGATGAAAGAACAACTAACCAATGATGACCACATTAGAGGCCCTTTAAAAGCTTATAAAAAAGAATGTTTTGAAGCCATTGGTGGTTTAAAAAAAGCCATGGGCTGGGATACCTTAGATGAGTTGCTTGCACGCTACCATGGTTGGAAAACACTTACTTTACCTCATCTTCAAGTGAAGCATCTAAAGCCTACAGGACAACGGTATTCTAAGGAATTAGCAAGAAAATTTGGTGTAGCGCTTTATCAAATGGACTATGGTTTTTGGTTAAGCCTCCTCAGTTTATTGAAAATTGCGATGAAAAAAAAGAAATGGACTTTTTTGTGGCAAGGAATAAACTCTTACTTTAAGGCACAAAGCAAAAAATTAGAGAAATTGGTTAATCCTGATGAAGCAAAATTTATTAGAAATTACCGATGGAAGAAAATTAGAGAGAGGTTAAAACTGCTCTAAAAACTCAATTCGCTTTTTGATGGGTGGATGCGTTGCAAAAAGACCTCCAATATTTCCAAACATACTTAATTTTCCGTCTTTTGGTGTATTTTCAATAAACATATCTTGTACATCTTCACTTTTTACATCATCTACGTGATGGTTGGGTGCTATTTTTTTCAAAGCTGAAGCTAAAGCCCAAGGTTTACGCGTCATTTCTGCTGCGCCAGAATCAGCCATATATTCACGTTTTCTACTTAAAGAAAATTTGAATAAAAGCGAAATCATGTAAGCCACAAATGCAATAAGCAAAATAACAATCATGGCTTTACCCGAATCTTTATTGTTCCTACGTGTCATTCCGCCATAAAGAAAGCTTCGAAAAGCAATTTGAACCACAAAAGAAAAGATTCCTACAAAAATGATACTTACTACAAGTAAGCGAACATCTTTATTTCTAATGTGCATTAATTCATGTGCAATCACCCCTTCTAGCTCATCATCTTCAAGTTTTTCAATAATTCCACGGGTTAAAGTGACCGTATAATCCTTTTCTCTTAGTCCACTTGCATAGGCGTTTAAGGCTTGACTTTCTATGATTTGTACTTTGGGCATTTTCATACCTACACTCATACATAGGTTTTCTACCAAATTATAAACACGCATATTAGTTTTTCGCTCCAGGGTTTTGGCGCCGGTTGCCATAGAAATCATTTTACCGTGGGCAAAATAGGCAATCAAAAACCAGATCAAAACCACTGCAATAGTTACAGGAATAGCGCCTAAAAATAAATCGAGTGCCTGTTCTGGTTGGGGTTGACCTAACTCATTAAAAGTTAAGAAGTAAACCACCGCGTAAACTGAAGCTAAAATCAATAAAGGAAAAGCTATTAAAAGGAGAATCGATTTTTGATTGTTCCTCCTAATTTGCGTTTGAATACCTACAAATTTTGACATTGTCTAATTTTAGTTAAAACTTACATCGGGGGCTTTGTCTAAATCGGCTCTTGCTTCACCCAAATCAAACATAGGTTGTCTAGAAAAACCAAACATTCCTGCAAAAACTACGTTAGGAAATTTTTCAACAGCCGTATTAAATTCACGTGTAGCAGAATTAAAAAATCTTCTTACAGAAGCTAATTTATTTTCTAAATCAGAAATTTCATTTTGCAATTGCATAAAGTTTTGACTAGCTTTTAAATCTGGATAAGCTTCTACTTGAATACTCAATCCTTTTAATGCTGAACCTAATTCTTTTTCAGCGGCAATCTTTTCATTAATTGATGATGCGTTGATTGCATTTTGTCTAGCTTTTGTAACAGACTCTAAAGTGCCACGCTCATGCTCCATATATCCTTTTACTGTATTGACTAATTGCGGGACTAAATCATGCCTTTGTTTCAATTGTACATCAATATCTGCAAATGCATTTTCTCTTGTGTTCCTCAAATTCACTAAATTGTTATAGATAGCAACAATCCATACCACTAGCAACACAATTACACCAATAATAATCCAAATTTCCATAATTTAAAATTTATATATAAAAACAAAGATAGGCTTTATAAAATAAAAACCATAGTATACTTATTTCTATAATAAATTTGCTGAATCAAAAATCATTCTTGTCAGCTCAAAAGGATAAAAAAGGTTTATCTTACTTAAGTACAAATCAAGTTGCTAAAGGTTGAAATATAAATTTTGTAATTATATGCAAATGATCTGCAGATGTTAGTACCTCATAACTTTGAATTAATACTTTTCTTTCACTTCTTTAGCACCTTTAAGCACTTTCTCTTTTAAGCCTTCTTTAAACGCAATTATTTGCTGTTGAATTTTTGGATTTGAAGCTCCTAAAATTTGAGCGGCCAAAATTCCAGCATTTTTTGCTCCGTCAAGTGCAACAGTAGCCACAGGAACGCCAGCGGGCATTTGTAAAATAGACAAGACAGAATCCCATCCATCAATGGAGTTTCTTGATTTTACGGGTACGCCAATTACGGGTAAGGGTGAAAGTGAAGCAATCATGCCTGGTAAGTGAGCGGCTCCTCCAGCACCAGCAATAATTACTTGAAAATCGCGGTCATGAGCATATTTTCCGTAATCCATTAATTTTTCTGGGGTACGATGGGCAGAAACAATATCAACTTCAACTTCAATGTTCATTTCTTGTAAAAAATCAATAGCTTCTTGCATGACGGGTAAATCGCTTGTGCTTCCCATTATAATTCCTACTTTACTCATAATTTTTATTTTGAGATTACTTTAATCTTGGCTTTGACCTCTTGCGCAACACTTCTTGCTTGGTCTATATGTTCTCCAATAATACTTACATGCCCCATTTTTCGAAAAGGCCGAGTTTCTTTTTTTCCATAAATATGTGGAGTTACGCCTGGCATGCGCATAATTTCTTCCATGTTTTCATAATACACTTCACCTTCATATTGTGCATCTCCTACCAAATTCACCATTACAGCGGCGCATTTTTGTTCTGTAGCGCCTAAGGGTAAATCTAAAATAGCGCGTAAGTGTTGTTCAAATTGATTGGTATAAGAAGCTTCTATGGAAAAATGACCTGAATTATGGGGTCTTGGTGCAACTTCATTCACCAACACTTCATCTTCTGAGGTTTGAAACATCTCAACGGCTAACAGCCCCACGTGTTCAAAACTTGAAGAAACCTTCATGGCTAAATCGCGTGCTTTTTGAGCAACCGCTTTATCAATTCTTGCAGGACTTAACACATATTCTACTTGGTTGGCTGTGGGGTGAAATTCCATTTCAACCACCGGGTAAGTTTTAATTTCACCAGAAACATTTCTAGCTACAATTACCGCAAGTTCATTTTTGAAATTTACTAAATCTTCGCTTAAGCAAGCTACCTCTGGAAGCGGGATTAAATCTTCCTGTTTTTTAATCACCGAAACACCTTTACCATCATAACCGCCAGTAAGTGATTTCCACACAAAAGGAAAACTTACTTCTTTCCGAATAATAGCTTCATTTAAGTCGGCTTTTGATTCAAACAATTGAAAATCGGCTGTTGGAATTTTGTGTTTTTGATAAAATTCTTTTTGCACACCTTTATTTTGAATTTTTCTAAGCGTTGCTGAAGAAGGATAGACTTTTTTGCCTTCGCTTTCTAATTGTTCTAAAGCTTCAACATTCACGCTTTCAATTTCAAAAGTAAGTACATCTACTTTTCTCCCAAACTGAAGCACTTGGTGGTAATTCATCAAATCACCCACTTCAAAATCATCTGCTGAAATTTTACAGGGGGCCTCAGGATTAGGATCCATTACTCGGGTTTTTATATCCATTTTTCGGGTATCATACAGCATCATTTTGCCTAATTGACCGCCTCCTAAAATTCCTAATGTAAACTTCGTTGAAAAATAATTTGCCATAGCGCAAAAGTACATAAAATTATAATTGTGGAAACGGTGTTTTTTGAGATGGTTTTGTTTCTTGCGTAGATTTTAAAAGCCAGCGGTGATGTAAGTCCTATAGTGGTGATGGGATGAATAAGTGCGACCCCACCTTGGCAGTGTCGTATATCTAAAAAAACATCACACAAATTGAACCCCACAGTGATATAGGTAATTTGATTGCATTCCGTTCAATTAAGCACCCAAAATCATTTCTTCAAAATCTAAAATGCTAGTATAAGATTTTTTTCTGAAATATTCTTTTTCTGCCTCTCCACCTGTAGCTAAAATAAAGTCGCCTCCCCAAGCGCCAAGGCTTTTAATGGCTCTTGGATAGTCTTGAAACAATCTTTGTTTTATAGGAAATTCTTCTAATAAACTACCCATTACTTTTTCATGCGCTGTAAGTAAATTTTCAAAATCAGTTAAGGATGTGGTGTTCAAAATTTGTTGAGTAAAATCGTTGACTCTTTGTATGGCCTCTTCCTTTACAAAAGGATTTAAGGCTTTGTAATGAGCAATAGCTTCACGGCTGTTTTTTTTCTGATTTAAATAAACAAAGAAAAGCTGGTCTTTGAAATTCGGATGAAACTGGGCGGGTTCAACTTGAATCTGATTTTCCTGTTTTTGGTAAATTATTGCCGTTGAATGTTGCGCACAAGCAATATCATAACCACTCCCTCCAAAAATTTTAAATTGTAACTGAAATGCATCAATTGACGCCCACTGTGCTAAGTTATTAATGAGTGTAGACGAACTTCCTAGTCCCCAATTTTTATTGAATTCTAATCGAGATTCAAATTTGTAACCCAAATCCCCTTGAAATAATTCAGGTTTTAGTTGGGCTATATGCTGAAAAATCTCAATTAACTTTTGAGCTTCAATAGAAGATTCTGTACAATAGAAATTAAGCATTTCATCCCAACTGAAGCTTAAATCTAACCAAGTTGAGCCGTCTTCTAAAATTGACTTCCAAGTTATTTTATTTTGATTTGCAGTTTGTTCTACCTCTAAAAACTGCCCTTTTTGAGTAGGTAAACCAAGTGCCATTGCTCCATCTAGAACCAAGTATTCTCCGGTGAGTAATAATTTGCCATGGCTGTAAAAACTTGAAGAATTCATTTTAAAAATTTAAGGTTTGTGCTTATAATACATTTAAAATTTGCCTTGCTACACGTTCTACAAGCGGTGTGGTAACCGAATTTCCTGCTTGCATATAAAGTTTACCATTGGCTAAATCTGGAAGTTGATATTGCTCAACCGGAAACCCCTGAAGCGCAAAACACTCTTTGGGGGTTAATTTTCTAATGCCAAAATCATCCCTAATAAGTGGTACATTGTGCCCCCCAGCTCCCATATTTGCAGTTAAGGTAGGACAAACACCACTTTTGTTTTCGCGCACATACACTCTTCTCCATTGGTACATGGTGTCTTTATTGGTCATTGCTTCTTCTAGCTTTGGGTAATATTTATGTGATTTCTTGTAGTAATATTTTTCGGCTTGTTTTCCTTTAGTCAAGTAATTATGTATTGTTTTTGTGCGTTCAATTTTTGGAGGAAAAGTAAAATTAAAATACGCTTCTACTTGATTAGGATCAAAAGCCACAATAAAAATACGTTCTCTGTTTTGAGGTACATTGGCATGGTCTTTTGTATTCAAGACTTGATAAAAAACCTTGTAGCCTAATTTTTTTTCTAAGATTTCGCAAATTACCTGAAAGGTTTTCCCCTTGTCATGACTTACTAAGTTTTTTACATTTTCTAAAAAAACTACTTTAGGACGGTGATTTTCTACAATTTTTTGAATATCAAAAAACAAAGTTCCACGCGTATCTGTAAAGCCTTTTCTATATCCAGCAATAGAAAAAGCCTGACACGGAAAGCCTGCACACAAAACATCAAATTTTTCTGGTATAAAGCTTTTGGTTGTGTTTAGCGTGATATCACCAAAAGGAATTTCTCCAAAGTTAGTTTGATAAGTAACTTTTGCGGCTTCATTCCACTCACTAGAGTAAATGCATTTTCCTCCGATATTTTGTAAAGCTAATCGAAATCCACCAATACCCGCAAATAAATCTATAAAAGTAAATTTAGGATTTTTTGGTGAAGGAAAAGGAATTTCTTCGCTTAGTTGAAGAAGCTCATTAATCACTTGTTTTTTGGTCAATTGAAATTCGTCTTCTGATGAATATTCTATATAATTTCTAAAAACCTCGTCTATAGCTTGATGATAGTTAGGCGTATGTGTGTCTGTGTAATTATGTATGAAATGCGTTAACAATGCACTTTCATAAGGATTAGCCTCTTCCTTTTTGTTTGATTTAACCTGTCGTTTTGTGAAAATTGAATCGAATTGAAACATCCTTATGGTTTTATTGCAATTTACTAAAACTTGTATATTTGCTTAGGTGTAACACAAAAATCTAATGGAATATCAGAATGATGTGCGTCTTCAATAGAATTTTCAGCTTCAAAAAAAGACAAACCAATTTTAATGACATCGCTTTTGCATTCGCTTAAAAACCGATCATAAAAACCTTTGCCATAACCTACTCGGTTTCCTGCTGTGTCAAAAGCTAATAAGGGCATAAAAATTACATCCATCTTTTCAGCGGGAACTTCAAAGCCATTTACAGGTTCTGGAATACCCCATTTATTCACTTTCAACTGAGTGGCATCCGTAAGTAAATAGTGATGCATTTTTATCTCTTGAAAATCGCTTTTAGAAATAATTATATTTTTATCTCTTCCTTGTAAAACATGAAGTAAGTAGCTTGTATCTACTTCATTTTGTTTTTCAATAGGTAGAAATAGGTGGAAATTTTCTTTCTTCCAAACAGGCAATTGTATGCTTAGATTGGCTATTGAAATACTATTTTCCTCAATAAAATCGGCAGAAAGCTGACTTCGTTTGGCTTTGTAAATTTTCCTTAAGTCTTGCTTTTTCATTCATCAGGATTTTTTGAAATATGAAAGATAGCATCTCCTTGATATACCGTTGGTGCTTGATTAGCATTAATTACATAACCCGCTTCTTTAGCTTTCACTTTATGTCTAAAGGTTCCGTAGGGATCGGTAATAATGGCTATATATTCGCCTTTTTCCACAAACTTTCCTAAGGGAATTTTTACATGTAATAAGCCGCTGTATTTTGCGCGTAGCCAATAGGAATCTTCAATAATAATACTTTCTCTTTCAGGTTTTTGAACACTTACCCCCTCTTTTAACATCCCTAAATGATGAAGCACACGTTTAATTCCTTTCACCCCTTCAATGGCAATGTGCTTATCACTATGATTAGATTTTCCTCCTTCAAATAAAAGGGCGGGAATGCCTAATTTTTCACAGGTATAGCGATAAGATTTTTTAATATTGGAAGAAAACACCGTAAAAGGTGCGTGAAAAACTTTAGCTAGTTCAAAATCTTTTTGGTTGTTTTTGTCTATTCTAATTTGTGCCGCATTAAAACGAGAAGCTCCTCCAGTGTGAAAATCCATGCATAAATTGGCTATTGGTAAAATTTCTTGGGAAATTAAATGCGCAAATCGACTTGCTAATGCTCCTGTTTTGCTTCCTGGAAAAACCCTGTTCAAATCTCTCCCATCAGGAAATTCGCGCGTATTATTGATGAACCCATAAATATTAAGAACGGGAATACAAATTATACTTCCCTTTTTGGGTTGGTGTAATTTTTTAGCAATTAGTTGTCTTACCACCTCAACGCCATTTATTTCATCACCATGAATACCTGCGGTAATTAAAACCACGGGGCCTTTTTTCTTAGAACGCTCAATAATTACGGGGACTTCAACCACTGTATGCGAGTGTAATTTAGCGGTGGTAATATTAATTCGCGCGCTTTTTCCTGGCGGAATAATTTCCCCAAGAATGTGCATTTTGTTTTTTTCGTCAATATAAGGCTTCATAAGAAAGACTTAAACATTCTTTTCTATATAGCGAATAATGGTTTTGGCAATATCTTTACCCGTAGCTTTTTCAATACCTTCTAATCCAGGCGAAGAGTTAACTTCTAAAATTAAGGGCCCACGGCTAGATTGAAGCATATCTACTCCAGCCACACCAAGCTTCATGGCTTTCGCTGCGCGAATAGCGGCAATTTCTTCATCATCAGAAAGTTCAATCACTTCAGCTTTTCCTCCTTGATGCAAGTTGGATCGAAACTCACCTTCCTTACCTTGACGCTTCATGGCACCTACCACATGACCATCAACTATAAAAACACGAATATCTGCCCCTTTGGCTTCTTTGATAAATTCTTGCACAATCACACGAGCTTTCAAGCCGTTAAAAGCTTCAATTACAGATTTAGCGGCATTTTTAGTTTCGGCTAAAACCACGCCTAAACCTTGCGTGCCTTCCAAGAGTTTAACAACAAGAGGAGTTCCGCCAACGCGATTGATTACTCCTTCTACATCTCTTGAATAATTGGTAAAAACGGTTTTAGGCAGACCTATTTTGGCTTTAGAAAGCACTTGAAGGCTTCTTAATTTATCTCTACTTCTAATCAATGCTTCAGAATCAACCGTAGAAAAAGCGCCCATCATTTCAAATTGCCTCACCACTGCCGTTCCGTAAAAAGTCACCGAAGCTCCAATTCTAGGAATAATGGCATCCACTTCAGTGAGTGATTCACCTTTGTAAACTATACTAGGTTTGCGTTTCTCTATCACCAAATCACATTTTAGGTGATCAACAACTTCTACATTGTGTTTTCTTTTTTCAGCGGCTTCTACCAAACGTTTGGTAGAATACAAATCGGAATTCCTAGAAAGGATTTTAATATTCATTTTTCTTCATTTTTTGAGAAACGTCTTCTAAATCTGTATCAACTATAAATTTTTTATTCAAAAACTTGCGCCCTATAAGCACGGGATTTTTCATTTTTTTTCTATCGGCCAAAGAAAGGGAAATCTTATATACTTTTCCAAATAATTTAATATCAGTTTTTATTTGATAGCGTTTTTGTAAATTACCATTACTGCTTCGTACTTTTATTTGTTCAAAAGTAGTAAATGAAATTTCTTTAGCTGTGTTTTTTGAATTTTTTTCTCCATCTGAAAATGTTGCATAAAGTACGTTATTCTCAATCCTAAAATTATCACAATGAATAGAAGAGGTGTAAGCTCCAGTGTCAATTTTAACAGGCACATTTTCCAAACCTAAGCTTGGAAAATCTGCGTGATCTCTACGTCCAATTATTTTTTTCATCTGCACAAATTTCTTTGAACTCTCAATTTACAAAATTCGAGACAAATGTAAGTGAAAATGTTTTGGTTTTTAATGTGGATTTTTTGAATTTGTTTAAAAAAAATAGTCTGTTCATAATTACATGAACAGACTAAAATATTAATGTATTACAACGCTGTTAGAAACGATATCCTAAACCAATTTGTAAGGAAGTATCTAAAAGCTGAACCTCATCATCATCAATCTCTATAGCTTCATCAAAATCCACGTTTATATTAAATAACAGAATAGCATATAAATTAGCTGACAAGGGAATTTGGAACCCCATATTGCTCTGTAATCCGTAAGTTGAATTGGTTGTAATAGAATTTGCATCAGAATTAATGCTGGTTTTCCGGTAGTAAATTCCAGTATCTATAAAAGCACTTGCCTGTAAGGGTGAACTATTTTTGAAATCGAACTGAACACCAGCCAACAAAGGGATGCGGTAGGAGGTATAATTGTAATCCAAGAAAGAAACATCACTAAATAAATCCACTCCTGACTTAAAATAGGTGAAATTACTCGTTTTAAATCCAGCTCTTAAACTAAGCGCAGTAGAGTTTCCGTTGGAAAGATGATTACCCTCTTGACGCGAATTATGATTTGCGTGACCTATTGAAAATTCTAACATTGTAAAATAGCTATCTGACTGAAGAGAGTCAGCTAACTTCACTTCATCCTCATTTTCCTGAGCAGAAGCAAAATGACTGATAAGAATTAGGAGTAATGTGATTGTTTTTTTCATGGTTTATTTTTCTGTAGGTTTTTCTTCATTATATAAAAGAATAAGAAATAAATAACAAACATATGTATTAATAGGTCTACAGCAACCATGTCAAATATATAACTTCCATCAATTAACCAATTTATCAATGGGTTAAATATAACAACCACAACAGCAAAAACAATTGAACCTACTAAAGCTCCTGACCTGATCTTCAATAATAATTCATCTTCTTTTTTAAACTTACTTAAAGTTAAAAGTAGTAACGAAATAACTACGCCAGACTTGAATAATGTTTTGGCAGATACAGCATCTATTGGAATAATTTTTAAGATTGAAAAGCCTGCAAACAGAAAGCTTGCTAACAGCAACATGAGTCCAAGATTTCTGAAATATGTAGGAATTGAATTTAATCGACTATGTTTGTTTGTCATTTTTTCAAATTTACTCATGTAAAGTTATAAAAAAATTGCATGAATCATCTAAAGGACATTTAAGTATAGCAGATTCAATGATTATTCTATTTTGTTTTCCAAAATCTTTAAGATTTCTGTGAGTTTTTCATTTCTATTTAATTCATTAGGAAAAAAATAAATCTTAAACGTATATTTTTGGAATGGATTTTTATTAGTCAACCACGTATCATCAATTTCTTGATTTAATTGAATTTCAATCATTCTTTTGAGATGTTGTACATCCATATTTGTAAATTCTAAGGTGTCTCGGGAACTTGAAATATACAATTTTGATTTATTTGACTTAAAATAAGCTTCTTTTTGATATTCTACTTGAGCTAAATTACTTGTATAAGTTCTATACTCTTCATCCACAAAATGAATGCTTAACAATAAAGACGACAGAGCAATTAGGTTGATAAAAGAGTGAGTTAGAATTGACTTTAATAAACCAAAATTAATAAATATCCAAGCTAAGATAAGACCAATACCAAGTTTGATCATAAATGAATTAATGGTGGCAAAATTTAAATCAGCTGTAGTTGCGTAGTGCATTAAAGAAAAAACAACACTACTTAAAAGCGCTTTTATTGTTAGGTTATTTTTAAACTCTGCCAAGCCAATTATAGCAAATATTAATACAATTGAAAACAAAGGGCTAAAAGAATTATAAGATAGCGTAACACAAAAAACAATTGATAACAAATAAGCCAAATAACGCCATTTTTTTGTTTTAAAAAGCCAACCTCTAAAAGAGAACTCCTCCAAAACAGGCATGATAAAAACCCCCGCTAAAAAAACAATCAACATGTTTTTTTGGACAATTAAATTATTGTAGGAAGAATTAGAAAATCCTAAATAAGTTTGTAAAAAACTCAGTAGTAAAAATATAGGGGTAATGATTACCCCTATATACAAAATATTATTGTTTTTCATCTTCAAAATAGAGAATTTAATTGAGAGAGTGTAATTTGAACTCTGTCTAAAATTTATTAAATTGAACCTTTAATTTAAAAATCGTATTTCATCAATTATTATATATTTTGGTGGATACGATTCTTTTTTATTAAATACCCCTTTTTTCCTCTCATTTATCTCACCCTTAAATTCTATAGTATTGTTTTTCTTTAAGCTTTGTGAAATTTGTTTAAAATTTTCAAATTCTTTACTGTACAATATAGATTCGAAGACTTCACCATTGTTTTTTTTAAGTGTGAGAACGATATAAGAATCATATGTTTGAAAATTGGTTATTACGGCTTTTTCAAAGTCACTCATTTCATTTGTAACAGTTGTATTACACGAAATTAAGAGACATATTGTCAATAAAGTAAGAATTAAATATTTTTTCATTTTTAATGATTATAATTAATTTAAAATTAGTCGCAACAAACTTGATATGAAGCTACGCAATAGTGATCTCCATACAAACAACTAGAATCTATTTCTCCAAATGGCTCGCAAGCATTACCCTGACCTGGATTATCGGACAAATATTCAAATAAAGCTTCTGCATGTGATTTCGCGTAAGTAGCTTGTGCAACTGCAGCGCTTCTAGTGTCTCTAAAATAATAACTGGTTACAGTTCCCATGTACGAACAAGTTTCTATCTGATTTCCATTATCAGGAAGCGGTTCATACTCTTCATCTCCTCCATCTATGGGCTCAATCACTAAAAATTTATTATCTTTAGGGGGGATAAGTTCATTTAAAAGCATTTTCAAAACTACCGTTTCGTTAGTGTTAAATATATCTTCGTATTCATTTGCAAAACCGTCAAACTCTCTAGATATAACAACCAATTCATCATTTTTGAAGGATAATTTAAAATCAGGGTTATTCTCTAAATATGCAAAATTATTATCTATTACAACCACAAAGTCTGATAAATTAATATTAATATTAATATCATTTAAATAAAAGTTTTTTAATGTTTCAAATCTATATTCTTTGTATCGTTCATTGCTAACATGAGTGTATATTATAACTAAATAAGGAAAAATGATTAGTGCTTCATATTATTCTGAAACACTAATCATTAAGACTTAACCAAAGATATTGTAACCTAAATAAAAAAGATTGAATTCTATAAAAAATAGTATAAAAATAGGTTGAAAAATTATTGAGCTTAGCTGGCGAATTTTTTTATCCTTAATTTTAAGTCTATCTGGCAATGAATAAAGATAAAGTATAAAATTAAACACAAGTAGCGTTAATGTTATCCACATTAAAAATTCTAATTCAAATTTTCTACTTATAACTGATGTACAATAGCACACAACATTAATGGCTGTTATATACCAAGTAAGAGTAACACTCTTACCAATTAAATTAATTTTTTTATCCATCATTATTCACTAAAATTACTCATGCAGTCAGCAAAATCATAAACCATAAGTCCAACTCCTAGCCACCCTAGATACCGTCGACCTATCAGTTTTACAAGTTTTAAAGTCTGCTTAGCTGTATATTTCTTACCAAAATTCGCCAAGGTTTTTGTATTTTTGTATAATTCATAAATACCTTGAATGCCTAATGCAAAGCTTAAACATTCCCTAATTTGTTCTCCAGTCCAGCCATAAGTATCGTAACCTTCAGCGTTAGCTAAGTTTATTATAAAACCTATTAAAGCTAAATCTGAATCTTCCGGATTTTCAATACTCAAATACTCTTCATCAGATAATCCAGGCTGAAGTTCACGTAAATCATGATAAGTTATTATATGATTCATTACAGTCATGCCTATATCAGAATATGGACTTAGCTGATAATTAATTAAAGCTACTTTTTCATTTTCTGATAGATTTTCATTTTCACTAATAATTTTAATATTATCTAAGGTATTTATCACATCAGATGCACTCAAATAGTTTAGGTTATCATTGTTTTGATCAAAAGTTTCAAGATTTGATTCATCACCAATCTCTTTATTTTCAGTTGCTTCAATATCATTTTGAATATAATCAAAACCATCATCAGAACAACCTGTTAATAATACTAGCCCAAGTAATATTTGTAAAAAAAATTGAGTTTTAAATTTGTTTCTCATTTTTCAAAATTTTAAAATTATGTAATTCTATTCAATTTTACAAGTTCACTG
>JAIUMH010000064.1 GCA_022565635.1 Flavobacteriaceae bacterium
CCTTTTCCAGTTCGTTGAGTTTGGTGTATAAGTTAAGGCGTTCAGTAATATTATTGATGTAATCATCAGGAAAAAGAATTTCAAAATCGGTATCAATTTGTGTTTCCTTTACAAAAACCTTATCAGAAGCTTCATTTTCTTCTTCATAAAGCTCTTTAAACTCCTTTTCTTTTAATTCATCAATGGCTTCATTAAGAATTTTCTGGTACGTATCAAAACCTATATCATTAATAAAACCAGACTGTTCCCCACCTAGTAAATCGCCTGCACCTCTAATTTCTAAATCCTTCATTGCAATTTTAAATCCACTTCCTAATTCAGAAAATTGTTCTAACGCGTTTAGTCGTTTTCTAGCATCCGAAGTCATCATAGAATCGGGTGGAGTAATGAGGTAACAAAAAGCTTTTTTATTACTTCGGCCTACTCTTCCACGCATTTGGTGTAAATCTGAAACCCCAAAATTATTCGCATTATTGATAAAAATCGTGTTGGCATTGGTTACATCTAATCCGCTTTCAATAATGGTGGTGGCTACTAACACATCAAATTCGTTATTGATAAAGCTCAACATTAACTTTTCCAGCTTTTTCCCTTCCATTTGTCCATGACCAATGCCCACCTTAGCATCGGGAACAAGACGCTGAATCATACCCGCAACTTCGGTAATGTTCTCTATTCGATTATTGATAAAGAATACCTGTCCGCCACGCTGAATTTCATAAGTAACGGCATCTCTAATCAATTCTTCGTTAAAACGAACCACGTGTGTTTCAATGGGGTGTCTGTTGGGTGGGGGAGTGGTGATGGTAGATAAATCTCGCGCGGCCATCAAACTAAACTGAAGCGTTCTTGGAATGGGTGTTGCTGTTAAAGTAAGCGTATCTACATTGGCTTTAATGGTTTTAAGTTTATCTTTTACCGCCACTCCAAATTTTTGTTCTTCATCAATGATTAAAAGTCCTAAGTCTTTGAATTTGATGTTTTTATTCACCAATTGATGCGTGCCAATAACAATGTCTATTTTTCCGTTTTCTAATTCTTCTAATACTTGTTTGCGCTCTTTAGCGGTTCTGAATCGGTTGAGGTAATCTACACTTACAGGAAATTCTTTTAAACGTTCGGTAAAGGATTGATGGTGTTGAAAGGCCAAAATTGTAGTTGGGACTAAAACGGCTACTTGCTTACCATTATCTACTGCCTTGAATGCGGCTCGGATAGCGACTTCTGTTTTTCCAAAACCAACATCTCCACACACCAAACGGTCCATGGGTTGTGGGCTTTCCATATCTTTCTTTACCGCTTCAGTGGCCGAACTTTGGTCGGGAGTGTCTTCATAGATAAAGGAAGCTTCTAATTCGTGTTGTAGATAAGAATCTGGGGCATACTGAAAACCTTTTTCTAGCCTTCGCTTGGCGTAAAGCTGAATTAAATCGAAGGCAATTTTTTTAACTTTAGTCTTGGTTTTTTGCTTCAGTGTTTTCCAAGCCTTGCTTCCAAGCTTGTATATTTTTGGCGGTTTACCGTCTTTGCCGTTGTATTTTGAAATTTTATGAATCGAGTGGATACTGAGGTATAAAATATCCCGCTCGCCATACACCAATTTTATAGCTTCTTGTTTTTTGCCTTCCACATCAATTTTTTGCAGTCCGCCAAACTTGCCAATACCGTGGTCAATGTGAGTAACGTAATCGCCCACCTCAAGACTGGTGAGTTCTTTGAGAGTGATGGCTTCTTTTTTGGCAAAACCACTTTTCAATTTAAATTTATGATAACGATCAAAAATCTGATGGTCTGTATACACCAATATTTTTTTATCTAGGTCTATAAAACCTTGGTGAATGGATAGCACAATGGGTTGGTACTCCACCTGTGTTTCCATGTCTTCAAAAATGTCTTTAAATCGCTTGGCTTGTTGTTGACTTACACAGGCAATGTAATTGGTAAAGCCTTTATGGTGGTGTTGGTTGAGGTTTTCAATAAGTAAATCAAATTGCTTGTTGAAGGCCGGTTGAGCTTCAGTTGAAAATTGAATGACCTCTTCTGCCTTAAAAAAGTGACCACTACCAAATTCAACTACTTTCCTGTTGATGAGTTGTTTTTTGATTTCGTCTTCACTTAAAAATAGGGCTTCAGGTGAAGCGTGTTTTACCTCTTCTGTAAGGTTTTTAAAGGTTGAACTAGCCTTGTTGAACAACTCTGTAAGTTGGGCACATAGCAAATCTAGGTTTTTTACAAAAACCAAGGTGTCTTGTGCTATGTAATCTAAAAACGACTGCCGGACCTCGGTATGTTGTTTATTTTCCATATTGGGCATAATGGAAATTTTTTTCTTTTGCTTATCAGAAAGTTGAGTTTCTACATCAAAAGTTCTTATGCTGTCAATTTCATCACCAAAAAATTCGATGCGGTAAGGCTGATCATTGGCATAGGAAAAAACATCAATAATTCCACCTCTTACGGAAAATTCACCTGGTTCAGTAACAAAATCAACTCGTTTAAAATGATATTCAAATAAAACTTCATTGATGAAATCAATAGACAATTCATCTTCAACTTTAAGTTTTAAGATACTTTGGTTGAGTTCCTTTTTGGTGACTACTTTTTCAAAAAGAGCATCAGGGTAGGTAACAATAACAGAAGCTTTCTTTTTGGAGTTGATTCGGTTAAGTACCTCTGAGCGAAGCAATACATTGGCGTTGTCTGTTTCTTCAATTTGGTAGGGTCTTCTGTAGCTTCCGGGATAAAAAAGCACATTTTTATCGTCTAAGAAATTCTCCAAATCATTGAGGTGATAAGCGGCTTCTTCCTTGTTGTTGCAAATGAGTAAAAAAGGAATTTCGCTTTGCTTGAAGGCTTCAGCAAAGAAAAAACTGAAGGCGCTCCCCCAGAGGTTATGAAAATGAAATTTAGTAGTTTCTGAAGCTGTTGAACTTTTTTTTAAGAAACGTTTAAGTTGCTGCGAATCAGCAAATTTTGCTTGTATTTGTGCTTTGCTCATGGGCGCAAATATAACAAGCAAAATTTGAATTTTTAGCCAATTTGAATAGATAGCTTTAATTTAATAAATTGCTAGAGTAAAATCTCAATTTTATTGCTTATTTTCATCCAAAATTTAAACTCTCAACGTATGCCTTCTATTCTTACAGTAATTGTTTTAGTATTGGTTGCCTTGCTTTTGTTAGGCTCCGTGTTTATGGTGAAACAGCAAACCTCCGCTATTCTTGAACGTTTTGGACGTTTTAACAGTGTTAGAAACTCAGGACTTCAGTTTAAAATTCCGGTGTTTGACCGAGTAGCAGGTAGGATTAATTTAAAAGTACAACAGCTAGATGTTTTTGTAGAAACCAAAACCAAAGACGATGTTTTTGTTGGTTTGAAAGTTTCAGTGCAATATCAAGTAGTGAAAACACAAGTCTATGATGCTTTTTATAAGTTAGAGAGTCCAAGTGCGCAAATTACTTCTTATGTGTTTGATGTGGTGAGAGCTGAAGTGCCTAAAATGCGTTTGGACGATGTTTTTGAACGTAAAGACGATATTGCCAATGCGGTAAAATCTGAATTAAACGATGCTATGACCGATTATGGGTATGACATTATTAAAACTTTAGTTACAGATATTGACCCCGATGAACAGGTGAAAGAAGCGATGAATAGAATTAATGCTTCTGAACGTGAAAAGGTAGCGGCTGAATTTGAGGCTGAAGCAGAGCGAATTAAAATTGTGGCTAAGGCAAGAGCAGAAGCTGAAAGCAAGCGCTTGCAAGGACAAGGTATTGCCGACCAGCGTAGAGAAATTGCTCGTGGTTTAGAAGAAAGTGTTGAGGTGTTGAATAAAGTAGGCATTAACTCACAAGAAGCTTCTGCTTTAATTGTGGTTACTCAACATTATGATACCTTACAAGCAGTTGGTACAGAAAATAATTCAAATTTAATTTTACTCCCCAACTCTCCACAAGCTGGAAGTCAGATGCTGAATGATATGATTGCTTCATTTACAGCTTCTAGTCAGATAGGTGAAGAAATGAAGAAAAAAAGTAAGAAGTCAGAATAAGACCTGCTGTTGAGTAATGAAGGATTTTTTTTGAATATCCTGTTCTTGGAAAACATCTCGATAAATGCCAAGTTTCAAACTTTGCTTAGCAATTTATTGATTCAGGTAATTTAAGATGATGAATGTTATAAGTATCTAGCAAAGAGTATGAGCTTAAAACTCTAGCTCTGGTATTAATTAGGGACTTGATACTTTTAAAAGCCTAAGATTACCTTAGCAATACTAAAGAAAATCAACAATCCAAAAATATCATTAGAGGTGGTAATAAACGGTCCAGTTGCTAAAGCTGGGTCAATTCCATATTTGTCTAAGATAATAGGAACAAAGGTGCCAATTAGTGAAGCAATCAAAATTACACTAACCAATGAAACGGAAATAGTTAAACCAATAAGGTAAGAATGTCCAAAAATAAAATGAACACCAAAAAACAATATTATACCTAGTATAGTACCATTTAGCAGGCTTAACCCAATTTCTTTAAAGAGGCGTGAAATTACAGATCCCGTTATTGTTCCATTAGCCAATCCTTGCACAATAATAGCAGATGATTGTACACCTACATTTCCAGCCATAGCGGCAATTAATGGTGTAAAAAAGAATAAAAACCCAAATTTTTTCATTGCAGGTTCAAAGGTTTCACCAATTAATACAGCTACAAACCCACCCATTAAAGCAAGGAATAACCAAGGTAATCTGGCTCTTGTCATTTGCCAAATATTGGCACTAGCATCAATATCTTCAGAAATACCTGCCGCCATTTGGTAATCTTTTTCTGCTTCATCACGAATAAAATCTACCATATCGTCAATGGTAATTCTTCCCACCAAGCGGTTGAGCTCATCCACCACAGGAATAGCTTCAAGATCATACTTCTGCATAATTCTAGCCACTTCTTCGCCTTCTGTATGTACGTTCACATAATCTACCTTATCAATATACACATCTTCAATATGGGCATCGCTTGGTGCGGTAATTAAATCTTTTAAAGAGAGTCTTCCTTTTAGCTTTCCTTTGTTATCTACTACATAAATAGAATGCACACGAGTAACGTTTTCAGCTTGTGCGCGCATTTCACTCATGCATCCAGTTACACTCCAGTTTTCATTGACCTTAATAAGTTCCTTAGCCATTAAACCACCGGCAGAATCCTCATCATACCTTAAAAGCTCAACAATATCATTGGCAAATTGCTCATCTTCAATTTGGTCAATTACCTTTTCTTTAAGCTCATCAGAAAGTTCAGCCACAATATCAGCGGCATCATCGGTATCCATTTCTTGAATTTCGCTGGCAATTTCCTGGGCATTTAAGTTGCTTAAAATTTTCTCTCTATCAGAAACATCTAGCTCCATCAAGACTTCAGATGTTTTATCACTTTCTAAAAGCTTGATGATATAAGTAGCCTCTTCAAGATTTAATTCGTCTAAAACTTCAGCAATATCAGCGTGGTGTAAATCTTCTAAATGCAATAGCAGCTCTTGATTGTTTTTTTCATCAATCAAAAATTCAATTTTTTCTATAAAGCTTTTATCTATCTGAAATGGCATTTGCTTCAAGTTTTTGGGTTAAGCTAATAAATTCAGTAACATCCAATTGCTCTGGACGCTTTGCAAATATAGGGTCTAATTTTAATTGGTCTGAAAGTTGAAAGCTTTTTAAGCTATTACGAAGTGTTTTTCTGCGTTGACCAAAAGCTGTTTTTACAACTTGAAACAATAATTTTTCATTGCATTCCAATTGAAAATTAGCTTTTCTAATCATTCGCATTACACCGCTTTGTACCTTTGGAGGTGGATTAAAAGATTCTGGATGAACGGTAAATAAGTATTCAGTTGTGTAAAAAGCCTTACATAAAACCGATAGAATTCCATAGGTTTTACTGCCTGGTGAAGCACAAATTCGCTGGGCTACTTCTTTTTGAAACATCCCTGCAAAAAGAGGTATTTGCGCTCTGTTTTCTAAGGTTTTGAAAACAATTTGCGTTGAAATATTATACGGGAAATTACCGATTATTGCCAAGCTCTGCTCACCAAAATAATGCGCTAAATCTGCTTTTAAAAAATCGGCTTCTTGAACATTAAGCAAATTGTTTTGTGCTTGGGTTAAGTCTAACGAAAAAAAATCATTTAAGTAGCTTATGGATTCTGTATCAATATCCATAGCGGTAACTTTTTTGTTGTAATCAAGCAAAAACTGCGTTAATACTCCCATGCCAGGGCCAATCTCTAAAATCTGGTCGGCAGAAGAATAATTGACAGAAGCTGCAATTTTTTCAGCAATTTTTTCATCTTTCAAAAAATGCTGTCCTAAATTTTTTTTTGCTCTTACCTTAGGCTTGGCTTCTTTGTATAGGTGTTTTTTATTTGATGACTTCACGTTTTAAAAATTTAGGATTTTGTTATTTATTTTGCCTATTCACTGAGTTCTTCAACAACTTCTAATTCAGTTCTAAAAACCACAATGTAAGGAGAAAATTTACCTCCTTGGGCTCTTAATCTTTCTGCATCTTCTTCTAGGTATTGCTCTAATGTTGCTTTGTTTTTAGTAAAATATTGAACTGAATAAGTGATGCCTCCCATGGGTTCATCTACCATTACTTTGGTCATTAAGGCTTTAGAAAATTTACCCGTTGCTAACATGGCAGGTAGGTGTTCTTTTTTCATCCATTTTATCCATTCTTGCTGAATAACCCCTTCTTGAACATTTATAGTTACGTTATAAATATACATGTTACTTTTTTTTAGCAAAAGTAGGTAAAATATAAAGCTAAATGAATATTTTTAAAGATAGATGATATAGAAGAAAAAATAGTATTTTAGCTAATAACTTTTATCCAAAACTCATGAAATTAACTTATCAAGACAAAAATAAGTATTTTATTAATCGAAAAAAGAAATTCAACCCCAGTTTAGTTCCTGAAAATTTTGTGGAGAAATCCTTAGATTTTAGCCTAGCTATGGTTCTAGGCTCTGGTTATCACAGAGCGCACAGGTCTGGTGGGCAAATGTATAGAAATCCCATAGAACAAATAGCCAATACCTTTCAAGGTAAACTTGCCGAATTTATGGTTTATGAACAATTGAGAAAAAATGGTTTTTTGCTTGACTTACCAGATTTAAGTGTTTTAGGTAAAGGGGTTTGGGATACAATAGATTTAACGTGTATGAATCATAAAATTAATATTAAATCATGTGCCTATTTTTCTAATTTGCTCCTTTTAGAAACATCAGATTGGAATGAAGATGCCGCGTATATTCCTAATTTACAAGAAAAAAAATCAGCCAATTATGACTTTTTTGTGTTGGTTAGAATTAAGCCAGATATAAAAACGCTCTTGTATAAAGCTAATATTCAATTTCAACCTTCCAATCAAGCGGCACTTCAAAAGTTACTTGTTGCACAGAACTATTTTTTTGATTTTGGCGGTGTATGTACCCATGCAACACTTTGTTACATTATTAAGCAGAAGTATATATTACCACAAAATGCATTGCTTAACGGAAAAATTAAAATGGATGCTTCAAACTATTACATACAAGCGGATAATTTAAAAGATTTTAGTTTTTTAGTGAATCGCCTCAAAAAAGCATAGATTTAAAAAAGCCGCATCTATTTAGATACGGCTTTTTAAAAATCTGTTGTTGAATAAGAATTTAGTTCAACTCTCCTTCAATTCTAATGTTATCTAAGTGGTAACGAGTAGTTACGCCATCAGGATCTGATCCTTGGTAGCGGAAAGCAAATCTGATGTTTTCTAAACAAGAGATGTTTTCTACTCCTGCTGGAGAAAACCCACCAAATCCGCTAGATGGTCCTTGAGGAACTTCAATCCCCTCAAGCTCTTGCCACTCTGTTGTAGTTACATCACCTGTGTAGTTTTCAGTAATTAAAACAGTTAAACCTCTACCGTTATCAAATGAAGATTCTATGTCAAGCTTAAATTCTTCAAGACTACTATTTCCAAGATTAATTTCAGGAGTCACTAACCAAGCATCATAAGCTTGGTCTGAATTAAATCCGGATATTTGAGCGTAGCCGTTCCCGTCAAAGCTACCTCTTACCCAGTTTAAGCTTCCACCGGTAGTATTAACAATATCCCAGCCATTTAGCTGACCTAAGTCACTAATACCATTAAAGTCTTCAGAGAATATCACATCATTACCTCCACTTGGTCCATCACATAAAGGCTCTGCTGGTTCTGGATCACAACGTTCTTGATCAAAAAAGATTTGAGTAGGTAATGGAGTTTTCATCAAAAATTTATCGCTAAAAAAGTTTCTAAGCAAAATAAAATTCATTGCACCAGATCCAGACGGTAAAGGATTTGATTTGAAGTCTGCAAAAGAGCTTGTAGCAAAAGTTCTGGTTTCATTAGTTTCACAGCTTTCTAATTCACGTTCAACGTCAAATTGTTCTCCTGGCTCGCCAGCAAAGCTAATTCCTTGCTCAATTAGTGGGGCAGGAAATTGAACGTTTTCAACACGAAGCGCCTGACACATTAGGCTGGTATTAAAGTCTGAAAACTCAACTAATTTAGGAACAATTTGTTCAACTACATTATCTCTAATAAGAATTTGGTTTGCTTGCGCTTCTTGAATTCTGGTCATTCTATTGTTTTCTGCACCAATACCTATTAACGGCATGCCAGTAACAACGCCAAAGCTTCTCCCAATGGTTAGGCCGTCCATTCTTAAATAAACTTTTCTTCCAGGCTCAAACCTTCCGAAAAGCGGGTTGATATCTACTTCAATTTTAATACCTGCAGTAGGGTTTTCAGGAGAGTCTTGAATGATTAATTCTCTAAAAAAGTTACCTGCTTGATCTGTAGAGATTACATATCCTTCTATAAAAATATCTTCAAAAGAAGTTAAAGTTTCGTTTAAGATAATATCCTGTTCATCTGGATCATCAACAGGTTGAACGTTTTCATCAATCATCTGTATAATTTGACCAATACTCATAATTTCCCCGTCAATAATAGCTGGAGAACCTTCAGCTGAAGGTATGTTGAAATCGTCATCGCCTACACAGGATGTAAACAATAATCCTACAGCTATTAACAAGCTGTAAATTCCGAATTTAAAATTCATTGTATTTGTATTTATTTTTTTATTCATAATTTCAATTTTTTAAAATCTAAGATAAACGTTTACATAATAAGTTCTTCCAAAACCATAAAAGTAACGATTTCCAAACCAAGAACCATTAGGTCTTGATAAATCTTCTGTTCTATTTCTAAAATCTGCACGTCTGGATTGCTCAAATCCTCCGGTAATATTTTCTTGGTTAAATAAGTTACTAATTACGGCAAAGAAGCCTAAATAATAACTTTTATTATTAGGTCCTTTAACACGCCAAGATTTACCTCCTGTAAGATTAAATAACATAAAATCATTAAAACGTTCTTGTTTTAATAAATCTCTTGCGTCATCTTCGTTAAACCCTGCTATGGTTTGCCCATCAAAATCTTGAGTGAAATTTTCAGTTCTTAATAAAGCACTTGGACTGATGTAATTTCTAGCAAAATAGTTAGAAGTTAAGCCGATATTCCAAAAAGCAGGATCCCTATATTCAATTCCTAATTGATAGGCTTGTTGTGGGCCTAAGGGAGCTCTTAAGTTTTTCATTTGAGATTTTCCTTCTCCAAAACTAATTTCACGTCCTGGAAAATCCTGGCCCGTTAAATACAAATCTGGATTGTTGGTGTAGGTATATTGCCCCACTGATCCAGCCGCTTTTAGATTGATTGTTGAGGTAACTTGGTATTCAATTCCGTATTCTAAACCAATATTTCTTCGGTTAATTCCGGAGGTTACTTCTTGTACAAAAGCGTTTCCATTATTTACAGTAGGATCTAAACCTGTAATGTTTTCGGTAAAATAAAATCCAACATTGGTTTCGTTTTCAAAGGTAGAAGCAAAACCAGATATTCTAGCCTTAATTTTTGGAGTTCGATAAATGTAACTCAAATCAGCTGAATTTACAATTACTTCTGTTAGGCCATTTACTACATCGTGATTTTGTCTAGGGTTCACAAAGGTGTTTTGAATGGTAGGCGCATTTTGCATTCTTGAACCATTAAATTCAAAAAGATGACGTCCTGTAAGTTTGTAGAGTACTCCTCCTTTCACCCCATAAGTTAGAAAATCTAATTGTTTACCCTCCCCAAACGAGTTATCTTGAAAGAATCCATTTTGATACAAACCGTTTCTTTGGTAGTGGGTTTGACCTAAACTTCCTGAGGTGTAAAAATCAAATTTATTATAGGTAAACTGGAACTGTGCAAAAGTGCTATAAACTTCGGCTTCAATTTCATAGTTGTAATTGAACCTATCGCCTTCAAAAACGTGACGGTTAGGGTTTCTAACATCCGATTGAGCTAAGTCTTGTACTTCTCCAGCCGCTACTGAGCTTTCTTCCGCAAAGAAATCCACATCTAAAAATCGTTCGCCTCCCATTAAATCAGCCACTACAGCAAAATTTTCGCTTTTTAAATAACGGTAATTCACACTACCATTAAAACGTATATTTTGATTAATTTCAGCTTCAATAATAGAATTGAATTGAATTTGGGTATCATCTACACGGTCTTCCTGTAAAATAAAAGCAGAATTCATGGATTCCCCAATATTTCCTAGCCAGCCAGATTGATCTACTCCAGCACCACGTTGGTTTGTGTCATACAAAAACCCCCAGTCAAACTGACCATTAGCTACAGCATCCTCTCTTGCAAACCAAGCCGATTGGTAATTATTAGCCCCTGGATTAGCTCCTCCTACTCCTAAATAATAACTAGGCCAATTTTGGTAATAAAAGGGGTTGGGATTAATAGTTCCTCCTAAAAAGGCATTTGTTCCATCTATATCAACTAAAGTAGTACCACCGTTATTTATACGAGTAGTTCCAAACCTCCCTTTTTGAAAAGAAGCGTTGGTGTTAATGTTTACTTTGTCGTTAACATTCCAATAGTGATTTAACATAAAAACAGGTTCTTCTGTTCTTCGCATTCTAGAGTTTCTAACTTGTCCTTCTTGCATTCCCCAATTAGGGTTGTAGGCTACGCCTTTGATATCACGCATTTCTTGAGTGATGGCTGTACCTATACCACGTACGTTGGGAGCGTAAAAAGTAGTAAAATTTAGTGCGTGCTTATCGTTAAAAATTTTCTCAACCGATAAGAATACAGAATTGGCATCATAAGGTGTTCCTTCTCTAAAGCCTTCATCACCATAACGTCTGGAGGCCATAAAAGAAAAAGCCCATCCATTGCTATTTACACCTGTACTATAACTTGCCATTACTCTTCCTTCATAGGTTCGGTCAGACATAGCATAAGAAACTCTTCCACCAGAACGTAACTGTGAAGCCCTCATGTTTAAGTTTGTTGTTCCCGCAATGTCTCCAAAAGCATATTCATTCGCTTTAGAATACATGGCAAACTCTCGGTTATTGGTCACATCATTAAGCCCCCCCCAGTTGGCCCATTGTGGTCTTCCTGAGAATTGCTTGTTCATTTCCATTCCGTTTATAAGTACTTTTCCGTTGGCGTTGTCTAAACCTCGAGGTCGAAAAAAGGTTGAGCTAAAATCAAAAGCAGCAGCTCTTAGGAAGACATCTCGTGAAGATTGAAGTAATCCCGAAATATTAAAAGCTACATCATCGCCTTCACCAATTTCATCGTCTGATAAACTAATGGTTCCCATTCTAAATTTTTCATCACCAATATCAACTTGTAAAAAAAGTTGACCCATTTCTAAGGTAGCTCCTTCAGAAATTTGAACAGGAAATTTTTTGGTGGTGTAATCGTCTTTTTCAACGATTAGTACAAAACTTCCTAGCTCTAAATTTTGACCTTCAAAACTAAATTGCCCATAGGCGTTTGTACTGGTTGCAAATTCTGTACCCTCTAAATAGACGTTAACATTTGGCATGGGTTCTTCGGTTTCATTATCTACTACTTCTCCTTTGATATTGGCTTGTTGAGCCAACATGAATAAAGGAAACATGATAAAATAAACCACGTAAAGTAATTGTTTGTTCATTTGATGTTTGTAATTTTGTTTTAAGAAATTATTACGAAAACGGTGCAAATGTATATAAATAATATTAATTGCTTATTTTTGCGTTCGTTAAAATATAAAGTTTTACAATAACATAATACACGTAATGAAATACAAAATTGGATTTTTAGCCTTTATTAGTTTTCTTTTAATCACCTCTTGTGGGAGCCAACAAACCGCTTCAATCTCAAGTAATTCTACCAACATTTCTGGCGGAGCAAGAGATTTCAAGATAAGCACTATTGCTTTCTATAATATGGAGAACCTTTTTGATACCATTAATGATCCTAATAAGGACGATCATAAAAATCCTATTGGAGCTATGTCGCCTGGAGAAGCAAGCAGAGTATATCCTAAAAAAGTTAAAAACATGGCTAAGGTAATTGCTGATATTGGTTCTGATAAAACAGGTTTTCCTCCCGCTTTGGTTGGAGTTTGTGAGATTGAAAATTACCAAGTAATGGAAGATGTAGCCAATGACCCTAGGTTAAAAAACTACAATTATGGAATAGTGCATTATGAGTCGCCAGACCTACGTAGTATCGATGTAGCATTAATGTATAGGAGAGATGTTTTTAGACCCACCTTTTCTGAAGCTCATGAGGTGATTTTATACAGAGATGGCGATAGAAGTAAGCGAATATATACCCGTGACATACTCTATGTAAAAGGTTTATTTGATGGTGAAGAAATGCATGTTTTAGTCAATCACTGGCCTTCTAGAGGAGGAGGAGAAGAACGCTCACGCCCCAATCGTGTAAAAGCTGCTAAAGTGGCAAGAGGGGTAATGGACTCTATCCAAAACGAAGACCCTCAAGCTAAAATCATTGTCATGGGTGATTTAAATGACGGTGTGTATAATGAGAGTGTGAAAGTTGCCCTACAAGCCAAAAGGCATCGAGATGAATTAAAAAATTCTACGGATTTATGGAATCCTTTTGAAAATATTTTTTACGAAGGTATTGGTACAATTGCTTGGAGAGATTCATGGGATTTGTTTGATCATATCATGATTACCCAACCGTTTACAGATAAAGAAGATTTTTCAAGTTACCGATTTTATAAAGCAGGGGTTTTTAACCCTCCTTATTTAAGAAACCCTAGAGGGCGCTGGAAAGGCTATCCTTTTAGAAGTTTTGCTGGAAACAGCTGGACAGGTGGCTATTCCGATCACTTTCCTGTTTATATGTACTTAATTAAAGAATTAGACTAATTTTTCTTCATGTTAAGGTTTTTATGACACGAGTCAAATTTTATTTAAAGTCTCACCTTTAAACCTAGAAAGCTAAATTAGATATCGTATTTTTGCATTTTTTATAAGATAACAACGATGAATAACATCAAGAACGATTTGTTTTTAAGAGCCTTGAAAGGTGAGCAGGTAAGTAGACCTCCGGTGTGGATGATGCGTCAAGCAGGAAGATATTTACCAGATTTCATGAAATTAAAAGAAAAATACGACTTTTTTACGCGTTGTAGAACGCCAGAATTAGCCACCGAAATTACCGTTATGCCTATTCATCAAGTGGGTACAGATGCGGCTATTTTGTTTAGCGATATTTTAGTGGTTCCTCAAGCTATGAATATTGAAGTTGAAATGAGGCCTGGTGTTGGTCCTTGGCTTCCTAAGCCCATTCGTTCTCAAAAAGATTTAGATCAGGTAATTGTTCCTGATGTTTATGAAGAGTTAGGCTACGTTTATGAAGCCATTAAAATGACCAAGCAAGCCTTAAACGATGAAGTGCCTTTAATTGGTTTTGCAGGATCACCTTGGACTATACTTTGTTATTGTGTACAAGGACAAGGCTCTAAAAACTTTGATAAGGCAAAGCAACTTTGTTTTACACAGCCTGCAGTAGCCCATAGTTTGCTTCAAAAAATAACCGATACAACAATAGCTTACTTAAAAGGCAAGGTTGAAGCAGGTGTAGACGCGGTACAAGTTTTTGATTCTTGGGGAGGGATGTTATCACCTACCGATTATCAAGCGTTTTCTTGGAAGTACATACAACAAATTATAGACGCTCTTAAAGAGGACATCCCTGTCATTGCTTTTGGAAAAGGCTGTTGGTTTGCATTAGATACCATGGCTAAATCCGGTGCTTCAGCATTAGGAGTAGATTGGACATGCTCGCCCAAACATGCGCGCTACCTGTCTGGTGGAAATATTACTCTACAAGGCAACTTTGACCCTTCTCGTCTTTTTTCGCCTCCAGCGGAAATTAAAAAAATGGTCAAACAGATGATTGATGATTTTGGAAAAGATAAATACATTGTGAATTTAGGCCACGGAATTTTACCTAATATTCCAGTAGAAAACGCCAAGGCATTTGTTGAAGCCGTGAAAGAATACAAATAAGCAGGCAGCTATTCTACGTTGAACACAGGTTGTTTTAAATTTGCAGTCCAATTCATGCTATCAAGCTATTCATGTTATTCATGCTATCCGAAGTTTACAACTTCGGACTTTCACGCTGTGCTAAATTTATAACTTTTGGACTGTCACGCTATCCGAAGTTTGCAACTTCGGATCTACTACGCTACCAAAGACGTTTTTATGTAAATTTTTGATGATTAGTATTTTGTTTTAAGTTCGAGCCCTTCACCACTTTTTGTAAAGTTATTTAAATAAAAAAAAACATAGCCCAAGTTGCAAAACCAATGCATTAAATACTTGTATATAAACATATTACATTTTATTTTTTAAAATTGGGTCACTACTCACGCTGTCCGAAGTTTCACGCTATCCGAAGTTTACAACTTCGGATTTACTAAGCCTTTTATATTGCTTTTGTGTTGTACGAAATTTACAACTTCGGACCTGCCACATGCTGTAACAAGTTTGTGACTTCGGACTCGTTACCCATAAATACAATAACAATTAATCACCTTTTTTACTTTTTTAAAAGTTCCCACATCATTTAAGCAACCAACCTGCTTTAAATTTTGATGGAGATTTTAATTCTTGTAGTTTAATGTTTACAAAATAAACAAAAATAACAGT
>JAIUMH010000065.1 GCA_022565635.1 Flavobacteriaceae bacterium
ATGTAAATTAGAAAAATCAAGCATAGCCGTAGCTATGGTTTCTTTTTATAATGAATCAGAGAAAGGTAAAAAGGGCGTTTTATTGCGGTAATTTCAATTGATAATTAGTTGACGCTATGATTAATTTGCAACCCGATAGCTATCGAGGACGGAAATCATGAACAAGGAAATATAAGAAAAAATGAATGAGCTAAATAGCATCATTTGATGGATAAATTGGTTTACTTATAAAAAAGTGCCTAAGTGTGAGCGAGAATATTTAATTGGCCAAAAAATAGATGTAAAATTATTGATGTGCTTGAACATGGTGGTTACGTGTACTTCTCTAATTCATCAAACAGAACGTAAGGGTTTGTCGTGATAGAAAAGCTTTAAGAAAGATTCTCCATGGTTTACCAATTGTTCAATTTTTTTAAAATTTACCTTTAACCACACAAACAACTTATCCTTTTTGAACCTAAACCCTAAAGCATTGTCTTAATTGCCCTCCATACTTTTTTAATGAATATTCACTAAGTTTGTTTTTTAAATCAAGAATTATTTTGAAGCAACTAGCTTTTTTATTCTTTTGCCTTTGGGTCCAATTAGGTTTTGCACAACCAACACCCAATATTGACCCAGGGTTTTATGAAGAGGGGACAGAAATCATCTTCAATAATGCCAACGGGGTTGATATTTATTATACCTTAAATGGTCAAAACCCAAAAAACCATGGAAGTTTATATGAATCTCCTATTGTTTTAGAAGATCGAAGTGATGAAGAAAATTACTTTTCTACAATTCCTACCAATAATATCACTTCTGGAGGAAGGAGGTTTCAGTTACCGCAAAACAAGGTTTTAAAAGCTAATGTACTAAGATGGTATAGTATTCATCAAGGAGATACTTCAGCAGTATTTAATTCAAGTTATTTTATTGGTAATGATTTGGATTCTTTTAATCTTCCTGTAATCAGTATAATTACTGATGAAGAAAACTTTTTTGATGATGAAACTGGTATTTATGTACATGGAAACAATGGAGCAGAAGCTAATTATGACCAAAGAGGGATAGAATGGGAGCGTCAAATTCATCTTGAGCTTTTTGAAGAAGATCAAAGTCTATCTTTAAAACATGATGCTGGTGCAAGAATTCATGGAGGGTTCTCTAGAAGGTTTCCTATGAAATCTTTACGCTTGTACGCAAGAAGCGATTATGGCAGTAATCGGTTTTATTATGAATTCTTCCCAGACCAACCGCAATACCAAGATTATAATCGACTTATCCTTAGAAATTCTGGAAACGATTTTTATCATACCCAATTCCGCGATTTTTTAATGCAAGGATTGATGAAACACATGAATTTTGAAACACAAGCAGGAAGAGCTTTTGTTGTATTTATAAATGGTGAGTATTGGGGGATACAAAATGCTAGAGAACGCTATGACAAACATTATTTAACCAGAAAATACGGTATTGAAGAAGAAAAATTAGATTTATTAACGGGCTCTAATGGAACAATTAAAGAAGGTGATAATACTCATTTTGAAGCGCTTAGGGATTATCTTCAAAACAACGACATGACCCAGGATGAGCATTTGCAGGAAGTGAAAACCAGAATGGATACCGATAATTATATAGATTATGTGATTGCTCAAATCTATAATGGAAATGATGATTGGCCACACAATAATATTGATTATTGGCGGTATAAAAGAGAAGAATTTCTTCCAGAAGCAGGAAAAAAAGATGGCAGGTGGCGTTGGATGTTGTACGATATTGATCGAACCTTAGGTTTTTCAAGCTCCTCAGAAATTGATATGCTAGAATGGATGAATAGAAATGTGAATTCAACTTTAATTTTTAGGAAATTAATGGAGAATGAGGATTTTAAGAACGACTTTATTGTTCGTTTTTATATTCAAACGCAAACCAGTTTTAGCCAAGAAAGAATATCTACTGCGGTAGATTCTGCCGTAAATGCGTACGAATCAATAATTCAAACTCATAACGATAGATGGAATATTTCTAATACAAGATATCAGAATGAAATTAATAAAATCAATGATTTTGCTGGAAATAGAACAAGTCTAATTATTTCTCATCTTGAATCTTATTATTCTTTAAATGACCTTGAAGAACTAAGTTTGACTAATGACACAGACAAAGGAGAGTTGTTCTTAAACAACTTAAATTTAAACCAACATTTTTCAGCATTAAACCTCCCGTTTCCATTTACATTTCAACTTCCCGCTAATTGTGATGTAAGACTTAGTGCAAAAGCATTTTCTGGCTTTATTCATACAGGCTGGAAAAATCTAATTACTCAAGAAGTTATTGATGAAGACATCTTGCTATTATCTTTAAATGAGGTAAGTTATTATCAACCCATTTATGAAGTTTCAAATCAGGAAAATCCAATTAATATTGCAGATTCAGATTTTATTTTTTCTTACTGGGATGCCAATGCCAATACAGGAAATACTCCAGACTATATGCGGTTTTACTATATGAATGAAAGCGATCCAGAGATAGATGCAACAATTGAAGGCTTAACCAATGGAGATTACAACCTAAATAATAGAACCCGCATTAATGGCTGGAATGAAGGCGGGATGAGCTTTATTAACACTGGAAATTCAACAGGAAACCCTGGTTATTTAGGAACTCGCTTAGGTGCAGTTGGAGTCTCTTTAGATTTATCTGAGGTTGAAACCGCATACGTTTCTTGGGAAGGCGCAACGGTTTTGCCCAACTCAAGAATTTATAACTTACGGCTTAGGTATAGATTAAACCCAGATTCACCCTTACAGGATGTATTAGATGAAGAAGGAAACCCTATCACGTACCAAAGAAATTCCATTGCACAACACCGAGAAATTTTTGAAAACATTAAAATACCTTCAGCCTTAATTGGAAAAGATTATGTTGAATTAATTTGGCAATATTATTACACAGGAGAAAGAGAGAATGAAAACAGCGGTCAAAGAAGCATGATGCGTCTGGGCAAAATTCATATCAGTGAATTTCCTAACATATTGTATCCAAAAACAGAACCTTTACGTCTTGTTGAAAATGATTATTTGTTAGATAATTGGTCTATGCATTCTACGTATGGATCTTCTCCAGAAAGCATGGAGTTTGTGTATATGAATGAAGAAGACCCATCAATCAATGCACAAATAGAAGGCAAAACCTATGGAGCTTTTTTTCATACAAGTAGGACGCGCGTAAACGGGTTAAATGAAAATGGGTTTTCAATGATCAATACAGGTAATAGTGATGGAAATCTAGGGTATCCAGGAACTCGACTTGGCGGTGCTTTACTACATTTGAATACAGAGGGAGTGAAAAAGGCAGAACTTAAATGGAAGGTAGAAAACTTAGTACTAAATTCAAGAATCTATCATCTTAGACTTAGGTATATAAATGAAAATGGAGAATTAAAAGATGTTTTAGATGAGAATAATGAACCCTTTGAGTTTGATCCGTTAGAAAATCAAGTTAAGGAATTCACAACAATTCTACCTTCAAAATTAATGGACAAGAAGCATGTACAACTATTTTGGCAATATTACTACTCTGGTTTAAGATTAAGCCAAGATAGCGGAGCACGAACAATGATTGCAATAAATAAGATTGAAGTAAAGGCTACAGATTTTATTATTCCTACACCCATTTTCCCTATTGAAGAGGTAGATGAAGATGATTTGAAAGATTTTTTATGGGAAGGAGAAAGCAACTTTAATGAAGAAAGTTATTTATTTCAACTAAGTCAACAGGACACTTTTGAAAACAATATAATTGAAACTGAAGTAGATGACCAATTCTACCCAAATAACTTGAGTTTTAACGAAAATGAAGCATACTTCTGGAGGATTAAATTTAATCACCCAGAAAAACAAAGGCTGTGGTCTAATTGGGCTGAATTTTCAGTCAAAAAACCAGAGACTGAAGCGGATTTTGAAATTAAATTATATCCTAACCCTTTTTATGAAAGTCTAACTCTCGAATTTTCTAAAATTAGTGAAGCCCCTGTTCAAATAAGTATTTATGACCTAGGAGGGAAAAAAGTTTTTGGGCAGCAGTTTCAAGCTCACCAAGGAATTATTCAACTTGATGATTTGGATATAAGTAGTGGAATTTATCTGATTAACATTCAGCAAGGACAAAAGCTAATGCAAAAAAAGATCATCCGGTTGTAGTCAAGAAATTTAATATTTAAAAGATCTTTTAAAAATACTTTATCAAGGCATATTAGATTTACTTTCAGTAAAAATAATTATCGAGTTCTTATAATTATTTACTGCCTCTTGAATTGAGCACCCGTTCAGTATTTGTTTACAGGATGCAACAAGTTACCTAAAATCTATTTTTCCTAAAGTATTTTTTCTAAAGTATTTTTTTTTATTTTTATCAAAAAAATAAAAAACATGAAAAAAATTACACTTATTACTGCACTATTTTTAATGTGTATTGGATTTGCTCAAGAACAAGAGGAAAATTCTGAAAATGAAAAGAAAGGTTTTGATTATAGCATTGATGCTAAAATGGGGTTTTCTCAAATTAACACTAACGACACCCCAAACATTAATGGAAATTCCGTTGCTGTGGCTTTCGATTTTTCTTATGTTTTATTCAATGAGTTTAGATTAATGACTGGAGTTCAATTAACTGAGGTATTTGCTAATTACTTAGATGCAAGTCTGGATGCTAGTATGATTATGATTCCACTAAAGTTTAGAGACAAGCTGTATAAATATGATAAAAATGCTTCAATAAGGCCTTACTATGGTCTTGGAATTTACACCAATCATTTAAGAAGATTGACTATTGATTCTGATGCTTTGGGGAGAAATCGAGAAACAGGAATAGGTTGGAATTTTGGTTGGTTAGTAGAGATTGGAACCACATTTGACGTCAATCAATCAAACTCATTTAGCATTGCTTTTGAAGCACAAAATGATTTTAGTAGCGTAGGCGACAGAAGTAAGCGTTTTGCCCATAGCTTTCTTGTGCTTTCATGGGTGACGAGGTTTTAAAAAATCAATACCTATAAAAATTCATTTCATCAATGTAGTTCCAGGCTTCAGCAGGAAGTAATGGAACTACATTTTTTCCTTCTTTAATTGCTTTCCTAATCATGCTTGCTGAAATTTCAATAATCGGAGTATCGGTAAAATGAATTTTTGAATGATTTTGAAATTCTTGTGGAATTTCTTTCTTGGTAATTCTTGGGCAAACGTACAAGTGGTGACGCTCTAAAATAATCTCGTAATTTTTCCACTTATGAAAACTCACTAAATTATCTTCGCCCATGATTAAATTAAATTGAATTTCAGGATGCTTCTCTTCTAAAACAGCTAAGGTTTTGGCCGTATAATTAGGCGTTGGCATTTTAAATTCAACATCAGAAGCTTTTAGATTTTCAAATTTTTCTAAGGATCTGTACACCAATTCAAACCGGTGATGATTATCTAATAGCGAGGCCTTTTTTTTAAACGGACTTTGGGGTGTGATTACCAACCAAACCTCATCTAAATTAGTAAATTCAACCAAGTGATTGGCCAAAATAAGATGCCCCATATGAATGGGATTAAAACTTCCAAAGTAAAGACCAACTTGTTTTTTCATCGGTTATAAATCTTCTTTAAAGCAGTTCAAAAACTTACTAATTACACCTATTTTTCAACAAATTCTTTCACTAAGTCGTAGGCTTCTTCTAAGGCCACATTGAGCTCATTGTTGACTATAATATGATCAAATTGTGGCGCTGTAGCTAATTCTATAGACGCTTTAGCAACACGCATATTAATTTTATCGTCAGATTCTGTTTTGCGTTTCTTCAAACGTATTTTGAGTTCTTCTATACTTGGCGGTTGAACAAAAACAGCTAGGGTGCGTTCGGGATAGATTTTTTTGATGTCTAATCCTCCTACCACATCAATATCAAAAACAACGTGTTTGCCTTTAGCCCAAATACGTTCTACTTCTTTTTTTAAAGTTCCATAAAAATTATCCCTGTACACTTCCTCCCACTCTAGAAAATCATCCTTTCTAATGTGGTTTTTAAACGTTTCTAAAGACATAAAATAATAATCGGTTCCATCTTTTTCATGACCCCGCGGGGCACGAGAAGTAGCCGAAATAGAAAAATCTAAATTGAGTTCTGGCTTGCCTAATAAGTAACGGACTATGGTTGTTTTACCCGATCCTGAAGGGGCTGAAAAGACAATTAATTTTCCTTGATTTTCCATTTACAAAACGTTGAGCATTTGTTCCTTGATTTTTTCCAACTCATCTTTCATTTCCACCACTAATTTCTGCATGGGTGCAAAGTTAGATTTGCTTCCAATAGTATTGATTTCTCTTCCTATTTCCTGACCAATAAAGTTGAGTTTCTTTCCGTTAGAATCGGCAGAAGACAGGCTTTCTAAAAAATACTTTAAATGATTATCTAATCTGATTTTTTCTTCAGTAATATCATATTTTTCAATATAAAACACGAGTTCTTGCTCAAACCTGTTTTCGTCAACTTCAGCTTTTAAATCCTGAACCGCATTTTGCAAACGCTCTCTTACATTTTTGATTCGCTCAGGGTCAATTTGAATCACCTCTTCAAGCAGTTCTTGTAAACGTGCAATTCGGAGTCGAAAGTCTTTCTCTAAAGCTTTTCCTTCATCTAAACGGTAGGCATTGATTTCTGATAAAGCTTCAGCAATACTTTCTAAAATAGCCTTAAATTCGGTGGCTTCTACTTCAGATTTATCGTTTGAAACAGCATCGGGCAAAGACAAAGCCAACTCTAATAATTTACCACTTTGCGCATCACTTACTGCTTGAATCTTTTGAAGCTCATTAATGTAAGCCTTCACCACTTGATGATTTATTTTTGCTGAAGTCTCATCTCCTGTAATTTCAAGTTGCATAGAAAAATCAACTTTTCCACGCTCTAAGGAGTTAGCTATTAACTGTCTCATTTCAAGTTCCTTTTCACGGTATTGCGAAGGCATTCTTGCGTTGAGATCTAAGTTTTTACTGTTTAGCGACTTGATTTCTATGGTGATACTTTTGGTGGGAAGTGTGCAGAGGCTTTTCCCGTAACCTGTCATGGACTTAATCATATTCAATTTTTTATAGGCTTTTTTCTCTTTCTTTTGAAAAAAGCTAAAAGTTGTGCAAAGGTAAGAAGTTCCTGTAATTTAAACCTCTATAATTCGTAAGATATTCAAGTTGATGAAACTGAACAAAAAAAAACTACATATTCAAGTAAAAATCTTTGGTGAGTTGAATATATGCTTCCGTGTATTGATGGCGAGTAACTTCTATGGTTAATTCTTCTTCTTCAAGGTTGGAGGAAATTCTACTAAATTGCATTAAACATCGTTTTACAGGCGATTTTGGTTGCCCTTTCACCCGGCAAATTCGATTTAAAAAAAGCTGATTATTTTGCGCTAGTTCAATAAATTTTGAAGCATTATCGGCAGGTAGAATACAAGCAAAACTCCCTTCTTGATGCAAAAGTCTATCTACTCCATCTAGCAAATCTTCAAAACTTAAATGCTGTGTGAATCTAGCTTGATTTCTTGCATTTATGTCTATAGAAGTTTGTTCATAAAACGGAGGATTAGAAATGATTAAATCATATTTTTCTTCGGGATCTTCAGCCAATTCTTCAAAACTGGCATGGTAACAAAACAATCGGTCACTCCAAGGAGAATTTTCGAAGTTTTCTACACATTGTTCAAAGGCTTGGTCATTGATTTCTACCGCATCAATTTTTTGAGCATGACTGCGTTGCGCTAGTTGAAGTGCAATTACACCAGTTCCTGCGCCCACATCTAAGATATTATATAAACTTGGGCTAAGTTGAACCCAAGCTCCTAAAAGCACTGCATCTGTACCAATTTTCATGGCGCATTGGTCTTGCTTAACCTCAAACTCTTTAAATTGAAAAGCTTTTGCCATGAATTTACATATGCTCTATTTCTTGATAAACTTTCTCACTTACATCCAGAAAACCTTCTTTAACGAGTTGTAAAAAAAGCTTTTGCCAATTTACATTGCCTTTAACTAGCTTTTTAAGCGACTTAACTCCTTTTTTTTCATCACCTGAACTAATAATAGCTATGGATTTCCAAAATTGAAGTTCAATGTTATTTGGCATTAAATCTTCTGCTTTATTGTACAGGTAGAGTGCTGTGGTGTAGTCTTCAATTTCTAAAGCTTGATCTGCTTGATTCATCAACTCATAGCCTCTATGGATTTTGAGGAGACGTTCTAATTCATGTAATGGCTCTTGACTATCCTCTACCCTCAAATCAATTTCATGTTCTTTATTTTTTTCAGCCTCGTTTGGTGAAATTTGAACAACAATTAATGCCACAGATTGCTGTCCTCTAATATCCCCTCCTGCAGATTGAGCAGATTTTAAAGCTTCTAAAACGCGTTCTGGAAGTGGTAAGTCTTGTCTTTCTTCAAAGGTCAAACTCATACTAGGAACCACCTTATCGTTCGCCATCATATTCGCCTGCACGGAGTAGTTTTCTCCAATATAATGAGAAGCATGCTGAATACATTTTTCACCTGTAAAAGCTGATATTCTTCCTTGTGCATCTAAAATGGCAAACTGCCTGTAATCCAAACCTTCATCTTCTGTTAAAAGTTTACTGAGAACCTCCTCGGGGTGCATATTTTCTTCCAACAATGTTAAGCCTTGGTAACCAAGTTTTGTATTGGCAAATGACTGAGTGGCAATCACACCAACGCCTGCTTTTGCCCAGGGTACAATACGCCCTACATTAAACCAATGACTTTGCACACCAACGGCCATTAATCCTTCTTTTTGATCAATTGCTATAATGGAATAAGTATGAGCAAATTCATCTGAAATAGGTGCTTGCGCAGTCTGGCTTTTTACTAGGGTAGAAAAAAAGCAGTATAAAACAGCTAATAAAATATTGGTTTTTTTCATGTTTAAATCTTCATTTCTGGTACTTCAGAAGGAACAAAAAGCTCTCCCTCAGTAGCCTTTTTAATTTCCTCAACACTTACTCCCGGAGCACGTTCTAAAAGTTTAAATTTGCCTTCTACAATTTCAAGAACTGCTAAATTCGTGACTATTTTAGTTACACATTTAACTCCTGTAAGTGGTAGAGAACATTCTTTTAATAGTTTAGATTGCCCTGCTTTATTGGTGTGCATCATAGCCACAATAATGTTTTTTGCAGACCCAACTAAATCCATAGCTCCACCCATTCCTTTCACCATTTTACCTGGAATTTTCCAGTTAGCAATGTTTCCATTTTGAGCTACTTCCATGGCTCCTAAAATAGTTAAATCTACGTGTTGCCCACGGATCATTCCAAAACTTAAAGCAGAATCAAAAAAACTAGCTCCCTTTCTAGCTGTTATAGTTTGTTTACCCGCGTTGATCAAATCGGCATCTACATTTTCTTCTGTCGGGAATGGCCCCATGCCTAAAATACCATTTTCGCTTTGAAACTCAACTTGTATATCATCACGGACATAATTGGCCACCAAAGTAGGTATACCAATTCCTAGGTTAACATAATATCCATCCTTTACCTCTTGAGCTATGCGTTTTGCTATTCCTATTTTGTCTAACATGTTTTTTGTATTTGAAAGTTTGAAAAATTTTTAATTTAAAAATTATAGTTTTTTTGATGAAGAGATAATCTTGCTAGTTATTTTGATAATTACTTTAAGGTCATTATGCATTTCTACTTTAGGATTTGGATAATACTCAGATGCTTTGCATAATTCTAACCAATATTCAGTTTCATCTGCCTCTTTTGCGGCTATTTTGAATTTATGAATAAATCAGCTTTACTTTCCGCGTTTTGAGCTTCTCTTATATTGGCTCCAATTGAAGTGCCGCTTTTGAACAATTGTGTTGCCATTTCATTTTTTTTTAATTGCCTTAGTTGTTCAGAAAATGCAATAATTTTAATGGCAAAATCAAAAGTCAATTTAACTATCAGATTGTTTTTATCATTTCTCATCTTCAAATTTTCAAATTAATTATCTCTCACTGTTCTTTGTTCAATTCGTTTTTCGTAATTATTGCCCTGAAAGATGCGCTGAACAAAAACACCTGGAATATGGATAAAATTTGGATCTAGTTCACCGGGTTTTACTAATTCTTCTACTTCAACTACTGTTACTTTTGCGGCTCCACACATAACCGGGTTAAAGTTTCTTGCTGTTCCTTTAAAAATAAGGTTACCCGCTTCGTCACCTTTCCAAGCTTTTATGAAAGCGAAATCTGCCTGAAAAGCAGTTTCCATAATGTGTGGCTTTCCGTTAAAGTCACGTACCTCTTTTCCTTCTGCTACTTCAGTTCCATAACCGGCTGGTGTAAAAAAAGCAGGAATTCCATTTTGTGCTGCACGACATCTCTCTGCCAATGTACCTTGTGGAATTAAATCAACTTGCAATTCTCTACTTAGCATCTGACGTTCAAATTCTGCATTTTCTCCTACGTATGAAGAAATCATTTTTTTAATTTGTTTCTTTTTAAGTAAGAGACCTAAGCCAAAATCATCAACACCTGCATTATTAGAAATACAAGTTATATTTTTGACATTGAGTTCTACTAATTTATTGATGCTATTTTCTGGAATACCACAAAGGCCAAAACCACCAAGCATAAAAGTCATACCATCTTGTACTCCTTTTAATGCTTCTTCTACGCTATTTACTTTTTTAATAATCATCTACTTAATCGTTTAAGTTTTCAACAAAAATAAGTTATGTTGTAATACAACTTATTATGCAATAATACGGAAATTTAAGGAGATTATGAAGATTCTAAAAGAGTTGATTGATTGAGTGACGAAAATGTAATTTGAACTCTATCTAAAATTTATTATATTTATTTGATAAATCTCTGAGCTGGTTATAAAGTTGATAAAACTTATAAATTGAATCAAGACAAGTTAGGCTAATTTTTATTTCAAAATAAGAATCCTTATGGATGTATAAAAACCCTGTATCTACATTGTATCTTGGTAGTTCTTTGCCTTCTTTTACCTCTACAAAAATATAATTATAGAGGTCCAGTGTTTCCGTAAAGTAATCATCAACCCACTGCTATATTTTTTTATAATTCTCTTTATCTGAAAAATCAAAGGCTTCAGCTTTTTTTATAGCATGTTCATAAAAATTTGTTCTAGACAATGCGATATATATGTGGGCAAAATCAATATATAGTTTAGAGAATAGGTCTTTGGGTTCAAAATGAATATTTATTTTATGAATACCTATAAGCTCCTTGTCTGGATTTATTTTTTCTAGTTTACCTTTAAAATCTATTTGTTCGCTATTTAAAAGTAAAAAATACTTAAATGTAGTACCTAAAAAGTCCTCAATAAAGAAATAAGGTACACCATTTTCAAATTTAGACAAAGCTCCAATATACGTTTTAATACTTTCAGCACCAGCATTGGCATTGGTATGCAAGTTTTTGCTTAACATATCTTTGTAGTTTGTTGTGTTCATTGTTTTTTGGTTTAAAAGGGTAACTTATCTTCGTCTTCGTTATCTAAAAAATCGAGGTCATCTTCTGAGGTAGGAATTGGCGTGGTTTTATTTTCTTCAACTTTAACTCTCCAAGCTCTGACTTCGGTGTACCATTTGTTGTTGTATTCACGACTTTCGATGTTGAAATCGATTTGTAGATCGTTACCGATTTTTAAATCATTCGGATTGATTTTATCGCCCCAAATTGAGACGTATATCTTTTTGGGGTATTGCCCATCGGTTTCGACAATAATATCTTGCTTTTTCCATTCTCCGTTTTTACTGGTTCCGGTTTGTAAAGGAAGTACTTGGATTAATTTTGCGGTTAGTTGCATTGGCTTTGATTTTAAATTGATACTACAAATATGAGTTTGATGTATGCAGTGGATGTGCATGGATTTTTTTTTGATGTTGAGTTGCATATTTATTCAAAATGGTACAACTGCAACCTAATTATTTATTTCAAACGCTTTCCAACCCCATTCATTTTTCTTTTTGTTGAAGGGTGTTTTTACATCTTTTATTATTTTACACTATCAATCAATTGTTTCATTTTATTGTGATAATTTTGGTTTCCAAAGTTTATCAAAATTAAATTAGCCCTTGTTCTTGTAATACCAGTATAAAGTAATTCATCAAATGAAGATAATGCACCTAAATTTTCAAAAACTAAAAAAACAGTTTCCGACTCCCAACCCTTAAAACTATGTATTGTTGAGATTTTAATAGTACCACTATTCATGTAAAAATGAATTTTTTTATTCTTACGAATCATTTCAAAATTACCTATTTGTTTATCAGAAACATATTCATATTTAAAAGAATTTATTTCTTTTTCGTAAACATCCAAAAAACTAATAAAATCTTTTGTAGAAATATTAAATTTTTCGCAATAAAAATCAAGTTTATCTTTAAATCTAACAGGGTGTTTTTGATATAAATCATTCAAAGTCAACAGGATACTTAACTGATTATAAGCTACAGTAGTGCTTTTAAATTTTACTTTCTTAAGTAGTTCAACTCCTTTATTTAGCCATGTTGGTTTTTGTTTGCTTAAGAAATTCATACCCATCCTGTAAACCATTTCATAAGTTTCAAACATTGTATTTGTTCTTTCACCTGAGCTATACCTATAAAAAGCATCAAATTTTTTAAGTAAATTAATAGAATTACCTAATACAGTAATGTCATTTGGTGGTAATTCCATATTGATGGCATTTTGATGAACTATTGTATAGAGTGCACTTACACTTTCAGCAGTTGGCATATAAATATAATTAATACTCCCCTCTTGATTCCTTTTAAATTCAAATTCTAAATCATATGATTTATTATTAAAGTTATCGATTTCATATTTATTTTTAAAAATATCTTTTTGAAATGAAATGGCTAAATCCTTAATCTTAAAATCTGAACGGAAACAGTTTTTTAATTCGGTTACACCTCTTACATTAGTTGAAACATCTCGAAACTCAGTCTTATTATTATATATATTTTGTTTTACATCACCAAAAAGAACATATTCTCCACCATCTTTCAAAAAGTACTCTTTTATGATTTCCATCCATACTCTTTTATAATCTTGCACTTCATCAATCAAAATTACATCGTATTTCTTCAATCTATTTTCATTTTCTTCAAATAATGCTTTATTAGAAAAATATCTTTTTTCGAAGTATTGAGTTAATTCATCCTTTGTAAGACCATCAATATTTTTAGGTTTGTTAATTGGAACTCCTATATTATTAAGTTCTGACTTTATAAATAAGTGATAGTTTAGAATAACAAAATTCTCCCAAGAAAATTCTTCCCTAATTTGACTTATTTTATCTTTTATAAAATTTGTAAGTGTTATGTTGAATGTAAGAATTAAAACCTCATTATTTGTACGTTTATGTGCTTGAACAGCCCTTGCCGCTAAAACTGTAGTTTTTCCTGAGCCTACAACTCCTTTAATCCTTTGTTGCTTTTTACGCGATTCATAAATTATACGACTTTGTTTTTTACTGTAATGAAGCATAACACCATCCTCTTTTAAATGTACAGGAGGTTTTATAAATCGTTTTATGCTAATATATATATCATCTGTGAAGAATTTAGACGGTGCATCAGATATTAAATATCTTTTTTTTAATAACTTCTTAAAATCATGTGCATTCAAATTATCTCTCCCTATAAAATCAATATTATATTTTAAAAAGGTTTTGTATTTATTGTCATTTTTAAAAGGGTAAACTAGGAGTTCATTTATTTGATTAATATTTGCATTATGGAAATAAACAACGCAGGAAACGGTTTTAAACTTTTTTATATTTTTTATCTTCTTCTCAAGTAAATCTGGAACATGTAATTCAAATAAGTTATCCTTATATTTCAATACTTGAGATATTGGAGACTTGTAGGTTTTAGTTTTAGTACTTTTTACTACAAAATTTTTATGTTTATCTAACTCATATTTATCTAGATGATAATCTTTAACTTCAATAATTAAAACACCTTGACCTTTTTTTATTAATATTATATCAGGGCGATCTCCATTCATATAAGGGTTAAAATAAATCTCAAAAGTATTATCTAGCTCTTTCTCTAGAAACTTCAATAAATGTAGCTCTCCATCTTCAGGTTTAACTTTTGAGTTAAGAATCTTATCATAAGAAGGTATAAGTGTAGCCATTTGAGTTAAATTAAATATACATATCGTTTCAATGTTTATAGTTTAGCCTCCAAATAGTTAGAAGTCATATTTTAAATTTCATAAGCTTTTATAAAAATAATATTCAGCATATAAATTCAGATTTCATCACGTAACCCAATATAACTTTTTACTCTGTAATTTTTCTTGTCAACTCATGAATTTGTTGAAGTAAAGTCAAATAACCCTCTGATGTGTAAATTTTTCCACACTCCTCTTTCAATCTTCCTTCAAATTCTTTTGTTGATGGATGAATAAATTCATTCCTCCTTTTAACAGTATAATAAAGCTCTTGCACATCATTTTGCATTTACCCTAACAACTGAAAACAAATGCTTGCTATTTTT
>JAIUMH010000066.1 GCA_022565635.1 Flavobacteriaceae bacterium
TGAAAAGCAATGCCTCCTAAATCTTTTGCTGACGGAATTTTATCTGAATAAAACTTAGCCTGAGATAAGTTTGAAACAGCTTCAAATTTAGCAACACCATCTCCTAAAAAATGCAGTGTTTTATCTGATGCATCTTCTGCAAAGCTATTTTCATCAAGAATTTTAGCTTCTGTTTTAGTCAAGGCTGAAAGCTTAGAAGAAAATACCTGTGAATAGACTTCCATTCTTCGTGCATCTAACATTGGAATAATAAGGTCTTCTTCAGCAACACGATTTTTTAACTGAAAGGCTAAGCTTTGTAAAGTTGGAACACTAATTAATGGTATTTGAATAGCAAAACACAAGCCCTTTGCTGCCGATACCCCAATTCGTAAACCTGTATAAGAACCAGGACCTTTGCTTACCGCTATAGCATCCAGTTCAGCGGGTTGAATTTTAGCTTGTTTTAAAACTTCATCAATAAATATGTGAAGTTGTTCTGCATGACTATAATTTTCCGAATTTTCCTCCTTTATAGCTACGGTTTCTCCATTGATTGAAACTGCAACAGAACAATTGGTAGTTGAGGTTTCTAAACTAAGTATTTTGATAGATTCCATATATTAATATTCTACAGGTCTTATTCCAAAGAATAATTCCAATACTTTTATTCTAAATATATAATTGTATTTAGCTTGAATCAGATTGTTTTCAGCATTGACCAATCTAAACTTAGACTGAGTTAAATCAACTGAATTACTCATACCAACCTCAAACCTACTCTCTGCGTATTCGTAAGCTAGTTTTTGTGCTTCTACCGATTTTAATGATGCTTCATAGGTTCTGGCTGCACCTCTGGCATCTAAGTAGGCTTGATACACATTTGATTCTAATTCTAATTCAGTTTGTTCTAGCTGATACTCAGCGCGCATTACGTTTACTTTAGAACGTTGGACTTGGTTTCTTACTGAAAAACCATTGAAGACGGGAATATTCATCTGGATTCCATACGTGTATCCATCATTGTTCCTTAATTGATCAAAAAATGGATCGGCACTTACGGTTTCTAATAAAAGATTTGGTGAAAGTACAGATTCTCCTGTGTTTGCAACAATAAGCCCTGATTCAACAAACGGCTGGTCCGGGTCTAGCATGTTAGTTTGTCTAATGCGCTCTCTATCTGTTTCTCTGGTGTTGTAATTGAAAAAACCGCTAATGGTTGGGTAATACTGACTTCTGGCCAGTTGTAGATCTTTTTCAGCCAGCTCAACATCTTGTTCAGCTAACAAGACTTCGTAGCGTTCTTCCTTAGCACGTTGTAATATTTCTTTAGGATCGCGTTCAATGATATCTGTAATTGGGATATCGTAATCCTCATCAGCAATATCAAATTCCTCGTAGTCTTTAATCAAGAGTAGTTGAGCTAATCCAATTAAAGAAACTTGAACATCATTTTCAGCAACGGTTATTTGCTGTTCTTCATCGGCATCTTGTGCTTTAATCTCTAATAAATCGCCTTCAGGAACAATACCTGAGTTCACTAACTCTTGAGTTAAGTCAATCTGCTCTTTAGTAACTTCATTCTGTTCCTTTAACAACTCAAGAGTTTGTTTTGAAACCAAAATTTGAAGATAGGAATTAGCTACATTAAGAGAAATATTATCCTTAATTTGATTTAAATTGTATTTTGATGCTAACTTTTCAATTTTTGCACGCTGAAACTGTCTTAAATTAGCAAGACCTTGAAAAATAGGCACGCCAGAAGTGCCGTTAAAAGAGAAGTTTCTTGTAACCTGCTGTTCTAAAATACCTGTTGTAACATTCTGTGTTAAACCACTTACCCATTGGTTGTTCATGTTCATATTGAAGCTTGGTAAATAATTTCCATAGGCATCTTTCATACTAATATCAGCAAGGTCAATGTCAAGTTCTGAAAGCTTCACTGTAATATTATTCTCTAAAGCATGATAGATACATTCTTCTAAAGTCCATTTTTTAAGATCAGCTTCTGTTATAGGTTCTTCAAATTCTTGAGCAAATGAGCTAAAGATGAAAAATAATTGAACTAGTGCTAATATGCAATATTTATTCTTTTCCATAAGATGATATTTTAACCTCTTCTTTTTCCAGGTTTTTCGTTTTGTTGCACCATATTCCAAACTTTGATCTGATCATTCTCAGAAAGTCCAGATTTAATTTCTACATGAACCCCATTGCTAAGACCAAGTTCTACATCTCTTCGTTCAAATTTTTGATCTCCCACTTCAACCTCAACATAAGGTTTTTTATTCTCTTTATCAAACTGCAATAAGCCTTCTTTTATAGCTAATACATTTTCTGCTTTTTCAAGAATAATAGATGCGTTAGCACTCAACCCAGCACGAATAAAGATACTTTCATTGTTGATTAATGTACCTTCTATTTCAAATTGAACAGCGCTGTTTTCTTCCACACCTTGTGGCGAAATATAATCTAAAATGGCTTCAAATTTATGGCCTTGTAAGGCACCAATAGTAATTTCTAAGGGAAGACCTTCTTGAATTTTGCCAACTTCAGATTCATCTATTTTGCCTTCAAAAATCATGTCGTCAACTTTAGCAATAGTGGCTAAAGTAGTACCTTCATTAAAGTTATTGGCTTCAATTACTTGAGTACCAATTTTTACAGGTACGCTTAATACCATTCCAGAAATGGTAGCTTTAATTTCAGTAGTAGCGGCATTACCAACATCATCTGTTGTTCCTGTTTGAATAATTTCGTAATTTTCTTCAGCGGCTATCAGGTTTTGCTTTGCATTATCAAATTGGTTTTTTGCCAAATCATAATCATTAGCAGAAATCACCTTTTTTTCAAACAAATCTTTTTGTCTTTGAAAGATTCTACGTTCATTATCAAGATTTATCTTTGCTTGTCTAACTTGGTTTTTAGCTGAGTTAAGATTGGTAATATTAGGCACAACTTTAAGTTGAGCTACCATATCACCAGCCTGAATACTATCTCCAGGTTTGACAAACATTTTATCAATAATACCCGAGATGTTTGGTTTTACTTCAACTTCCTCCCTAGGTTTGATGGTTCCAGTTGCTACTGTTTTTCTTACAATGGTTTCTGTAGTTGGTTTTTCTGTGGTATATACTTCTGGAGCTTCATTGTTTTTTTGATATAAATAATAAAGCGAGCCACCAAATAAGGCAACAATTAGCAGAAGAATAATGATAGTTACTCCTTTTTTCATTTTTATTTTTGTTTATTCTGTTCTTAATGCATCAACAGGTTTTACTTTTATTGCATTTTGTGCAGGAATTAATCCAGCCAATAGACCTGAAACTATTAATATGACTAATGCAGTAACAATTGCTGTTAAATCTACACTTGGGTTGACAAACATAATATCATCACTTTCGGGCAAAAATTTATTAATCAAAACAAGTATCCCTGTGGCAAAAACAATACCTGTCATTCCTGCAATAATTGTTAATGTTATAGACTCCATTAACACCTGTCCTTTAATTTGCCATGGAGTTGCCCCAAGCGCTCTTCTCACTCCAATTTCGTTAGTTCGTTCTTTGACAACTATAAGCATAATATTGGAAATTCCAATTACACCAGAAATTAAAACCATGATTCCTACAAAATAAGCTACGGCATTTAAGGCTAAAAACAAACCTGTTATTTTATTGTATTGTTCATATAAATCAAAATGCCCAATGGCTCTATCATCAGAAGGTGCAATGGTGTGTCTTGCTTTGATTACCTCAAACACTTCTTCTTTCAAACTGGAAATAGAATATCCTTTTTGAGCTGTTACTGCCATCCAACCAACGTTTTCGCCTTGGTTAAAGGCTTGCGAATAAGCGGTAAACGGCGTGTAAATTTGTTTAGAAGCTTCTTCAGCATCGCCAGGACCAAAACCTTTTTTCTTGAATACACCAATCACCATGAAATTAACCCCTTGAATTTTAATGTACGTTCCTAATGGATCTTCGCCTAAATCATATAATTCTTGTACCACACCTTCACCTATAACAGCTACTTTTCTGCGCTCCTCAATGTCGTTGTAGTTTATAAATCTACCTTTTAAAACTGTTGTTGGTTCTTGATTGATAATATCTGGATAATCTCCGTATACATTAAATGCACCCGATTGTAATCCACGTGTTACGTTATTTGCTCCTCCAAATCCACCTAATTGGTTTCTTGGCGAAACATATTCTAACCCATGTACTTCATTTTGGATAGCCTCAACATCATCTAGTTTAAAATTATATCTTCTCCCTTTAGGTAAACCTTTGTAAGGTTGTGAGGCGGTTTGAGACCACATGAACATAGAATTTGTAGCTACACCAGCAAATCCACGTTTTACACCATTTTCCAAACCTGTTCCTGAAGCCAATAAAATCACAAGAATAAAAATTCCCCAAAAAACTCCAAAAGCAGTAAGAATGGTCCTAAACATATTGGATGTTAGGGATTCTAATATTTCACTCCATCTATCTCTGCTAAACATATTATTCGTCTCTTAGTGCGTCTATAGGTTTGATTTTTGCTCCGCGCCAAGCTGGAAAAAAACCAGCTATGGCTCCTGCAATAATTAAAATAATTACTGTAGAAACTGCTACATTAAAATTCACCTCTGGATTGACAATGAATTCTGTGTCTATAAATGGTCCTACCGATTCTAGTAAGAGTAAGCCTAAAATTAAACCAAACATTCCAGATATGGCCGTTACAAAAATAGACTCGTGTAAAACCATACCTACAATAGACATGGGTACAGCTCCTAAAGCTTTTCTAATTCCAATTTCTTTTGTTCGTTCTTTTACTATAATCAGCATGATATTACTTACTCCAATTATTCCAGCAAAAAGCGTTGCAATACCTACTCCCCAAAAAAACAGTTTCATTGTATTTAAGATGGTGTATATTTCTTTGGTGTTTTCTATATTGTTACTAATGTACAATGCACTGTTATCTAATGGAGATATGTTGTATTTTGACCGAAGTTGGCGCTCTATTTTATTCACAAATTCTTGTGATTGAAACAAAGCCAAATCATAATCAGCTACCTTAGGCAAGGTAAAACTTATACTTCTAATGTCTTCTCCATTCCCAAAAATACGTTGTGATGTTTTGAGAGGCATAAATATTCTTGTTTCTGAACGTTCTCCTCCAGGGTCTGTAAATACTCCTACAACCTTGAACTTAACTCCAGAAACGGTGATGAATTCACCAATTGGACTTTTGTCTTTAAATAAATCTTTTTTTACCCGATTACCAATAACCACATTTTTAGTACCTAGCTCTTGGTCAATAGGGTTAATATATCTACCTTCTATGATGGATGCCTTTTCCAAAAACTGGTAGTCGGCATAAACCCCTTCTAAGCGATAGGATCCGCTTTCATTTCCGTAAGAAGCTAATCCCGACCAAACACGATAAAGAGGCGATTGAAATTCAATTTCAAAGTCAGAGTTTTGCACTGCTGTGTAAAAATCATCCAAAACTAATTGTATGTTTCTACCAGGGTTTAGTCCACCATAACCCATTGAAGTGATGCCACCTGTAATGCTTACTTTGTTTTCTGCATCACGTTGAAACTGTACTTCAACTCCGTTTTGCATCCCTTCTCCAATGCCAAGCAGTATAACAAGAATAAATATACCTGAAGCAACAGAAACCCCTGTTAAAAAGGTTCTTAACTTGTTTTTTCCTATGGTTTCAAATATTTCTTGCCAACGCTCTAAACTAAACATGTGCTGAAGCTCTAATGGGTTCTATTTTCTTGTCATCTATAATTACACCATCCTTTAGATTGACAATGCGTTTGGTCATTTGTGCAATATCTTCTTCGTGGGTGACAACTAAAATGGTTTTTCCTTCATCATTAATTTGTTGCACCAAATCCATAATTTCATACGAAGTTTTGGTGTCTAATGCTCCCGTTAATTCATCTGCTAATAAAACTTTAGGATGACTTGCTAAGGCTCTAGCAATGGCTACACGTTGTTTTTGACCTCCCGAAAGTTCGTTAGGGAGATGTGTTGACCAATCTGCTAAACCAACTTTTTCTAAATAACTCATTGCTCTTTCCATACGTTCACCACGAGGTAAACCTTGGTAATAAAGTGGTAAGGCTACATTATCTAAGGCCGTTTTGTAATTGATTAAATTGAAAGATTGAAAAATAAAACCCAAAAATTTATTTCTGTATTGCGCGGCTAGTTTTTCATTCAAATTTTTAATGGGTACACCGTCTAAGGTATAACTGCCTTCATCGGCTTCATCTAACATACCCAGTATATTCAATAAAGTAGATTTGCCAGAACCAGAAGACCCCATGATAGAAACTAACTCTCCTTCTTTAACCGAAAAGTTGATGCCTTTAAGTACGTGAAGTGAGTTTTTTCCTACTTTGTACGACTTGTGTAAATTTTTTATTTCTATCATGACAAGACTAGCTTTACCATTTAGACTAATAAAAGCTACATAAGTTACAATTTAATTTGTTATAGTAGTGTTAAATAAAATTGATTAGGATAGGTTTATCAAATGAATTTACTTAATTATTTACTTAATTCTTAGCCATTATTAATTTATAGAAGAAATAGACCGTCTTAGATTTTATTCTCTAGTTCCCAACTTAACTTTATAAACTTGTTCAATAGTTAGTGACTTCTTTTTTTTAATGTTTCAAATTACACTCTCTAGTCAAGAAAAATATTGCTACACTGCTTACTTTAGTTAGTACAATAAATTAAACATTTGCTTGTATTCAAGCATCCATTTTACGCTAATGTAATCATTGAATATTTTTTCAACCTTACACTCTATAATCTCCCCATCTTTAAGTTCATCAATAATTTTGTCTTTATCAATTTTACTTAATCTCAATGACTTTACTTCAATTTTTAATTTAGCTTTGTATTGTTCTTTAATTAAAAAGCTTGTCCTAGTTTTCCTATTTTTAAATTCTTTTTTAATTACTTTAACCAAAACATTTGAGCCTATCAGTTTTAATTTTTCATTTAATGCATCTTCCAAGTCATCAGCAACATCTAAGTACGTTTTATTTTTTCTTGAGATAATGTTTTCTATTTCATTTGCTGATTCCCATTTTAATTGGATTTTTTTCTTGATAATACTTACCTTATTTATTTTACAGTGAATTATATCTTCGTTTTTTAGCCTATCAATTGCTTTTTGAACACGCTTTAATTCATTACCGTAAATATTTTTTTTTACAGGTAGATTTGCTAAATATTTTCCTTTTACTATATAATAAATGTCCTTAGTATTTGGTTTAATTATTTTTATTGGTAAAGTTTTTTCTAATAATTTATTTGCATCTCCAATTATCCACTTTTTTAAATAATCATTTAAACCAAAAATCATCTGATTTTTTTTGTTAGATCCCCAAAAAATGATATCCAACTTTTCACCTGTTTCAATGCATTCTAATTCTTCTCTATCTTCAAAATTACTTTCATGAATCATCCCAACAAATGAACCACCTTTCCAATTAAAATTTATGCCAATATCTACAAATATTCCATAAGTTGTCTTATGGATAACAACACCTTGATAGATTTCATCTTCATAAAATTCAATTTTTTTGAATTGAGCAATCTTTGCGTCTATGATTAAAGAAAGTTTTTTTTCGTCAAATTCATGTATTTTTGCAAAAAAAATGTTGTTTTTTAGATATGGAAAAACAGCTTTCCATGCTTCAAAGCTTTTATAATACCAAGCCATGTGGTTAAAGGATAAGAAGCCAAATAATCCATACATCTGGATAACAAATCCCTTGTTACGAATTTCTACTATTTTAAAGGGATGGTTTTCTTGTTCTACTATTTTTTTTTTGAAATTCCTAGTGAGTTCTTTAAGATATTGATTTTCACTATTTCCTATAAATAGTGAATTCAATTTTTCTTTTAATTTCTCAAAGTCTATTAGATTCAAATCAATTATCTTATACTATTTAAAAAATGCTTAAAAATTAGGACTTAAATCATATTGGTTGTAGAATTGATCAAGTAATTCAATCACTTCATCTTCTGTATCTACCACTTCAATCAAGTCTAAATCCTCTGGACTTATGGTTTCAAATTGATCTGATAGAGTAGATTTAATCCAATCAATCAATCCAGACCAAAATTCTTTTCCAACTAATATAATAGGAAATTTATCAATTTTGTGTGTTTGGATTAAGGTAATAGCTTCAAATAATTCATCTAAAGTACCAAAACCTCCTGGCATCACTACAAAACCTTGTGAGTACTTAACAAACATCACTTTACGGACAAAAAAGTAATCGAAGTTTAAATTTTTATCCGAATCTATATAAGGATTAAAATGTTGTTCAAAAGGTAAATCAATATTTAAACCCACAGAGGTTCCTCCACCTAAATGCGCTCCTTTGTTCCCGGCTTCCATAATACCTGGACCCCCACCGGTAATTACTCCATAGCCTTGATCTACAATTTTGTTAGCTACCTTTACTGCTAATTCGTAATATTGGTCGCCTGGCTTTAAACGCGCCGAACCAAAAATAGAAACACATGGTCCAATTTGACTCATACGTTCATACCCTTGCACAAATTCACTCATGATTTTAAACAATGCCCATGAGTCGTTGGTTTTAATTTCGTTCCAGTTTTTATTGTGTTTATTCATTTGATTTTTTTAATGATTATAGCTTAGTTGATTAATGTCTTTCAAGATACAATGTAGCATCCAAATAATCTTTCACTTTGGCTTTTTAAATTTCAAAGTTAATAAATAATTTCAAATCTTATTTTATTTTTGACTGTTTCAGGTAAGTAAGCTGGGGCAAGCTCTTGTTTGGCAAGGTAGCATTTAACTCTCTAAGATCTTTCTGTACTTTCTTTTTACAGATCTAGAGTTTTTAAGACAAGAAATAAGTGCAATAAAAAGTTCGTCTTTCATTTTTCCCCATATTTCATAGTCTGTGTTTTCAAGCGGATATATCTCTTTCAAATATTTTATCTCATAAACATCTATTTGATGTCCATAAATATAAGTCTTAAAATCAAACATTTCTCCACATTCAGTCACTTCAATATTATTAGAAAAAACAAAGCAATTTAGATTTATTGAAGGAAGTTCAATACATCCATTGTCTATTTCTTCTTTCTGTGGAATTGAATCCGTTCTTGTTGGAAGTGACGCTAAAATACTTTGATTATCTTGATTTTTTAAAACAACAAAATATTTGGGCTTTGCAGTATTTCCATTTTTAAAATAAAATGGGTCAAAGTAAACTATGTGTCCTTCTTCAAACATTTTAGTTTGATTCTATAAAATCATTGTAAACAGCTTTTTTCCTTTCATCGTGCTTAATTAATGAAGACATGTCAATTAACAATTCTGTATTATTAATTTCTTCATTTCCTAATAATTCTAAAACAGAATTTTGCTTCGCTGTATTATACCAAGGAGAATTTTTACGGTGGGTATAGAAAACCAATTCCTTAGATGTTTTTCCTCCAAATTCTTTAATCACAAAATTTAATAAATCAATATCATTGTCTGAAAATTCATCATCATTGAAACCTACAATTGGTTTTATTATTGTTGCACCTTCTTCAGAAGTTTTTTTTATATAATTTTTCAATAATGTGATTTCTGATGATAAATCAATGAAGATTTCTTCAGAAACAGGTCCAAATTTCCAAACTTTGTATTTTAAATTGAAAAAAGGTATTCCGCTCTTTTTAATTGAAAGTTCATCTAAAATATAAATAAGTTTTAGAGCTTTTGTTTTAGATAACTGACCAATCTTTTCTGAAAGGTAAATAATTGAATTACCAACTTTATCTATTTGGTTATTAGATAATTTTATGTATGATTTTTTTTCCACTTTGCAAAAATACAAAAAAAATAGTTACAAAAACCTGATGAAATATATATCAACTTTCTATCAATAATCTCAATATTTACAAACCTAATTCTTTTTTCAGAAACTTTGCTGTATGACTTTTTTTGTGTTTCGCTACTTGTTCGGGAGTTCCTTTTGCTACTAATTCTCCACCATTCTTTCCTCCTTCGTAACCAATATCAAAAATATAATCACACATTTTTACCACATCTAAGTTGTGTTCAATAATTAAAACCGTATTTCCTTTATCTACTAACTTATTCAATACATCCATTAAAATTCTGATGTCTTCAAAGTGCAATCCAGTAGTTGGTTCATCTAAGATGTAAAAGGTATTTCCCGTATCTCTTTTAGATAATTCGGTTGCTAATTTAATCCGTTGAGCTTCACCACCTGAAAGTGTTGTGCTTTGTTGTCCTAATGAAATATACCCTAAACCAACTTCTTTAATGGTTTTCAATTTTCTAAAAATCTTCGGAATGGGCTCAAAAAAATCAGTGGCTTCATCAATGGTCATTTCCAGAATATCACTAATTGATTTTCCCTTATACCGAATTTCCAAAGTTTCTCTATTAAAGCGTTTACCTTGACAAGTCTCACATTCTACATACACATCGGGTAAGAAATTCATCTCAATCACTCGTAACCCCGAACCTCTACAGGTTTCACATCTTCCGCCTTTCACATTAAAACTAAATCTTCCCGGTTTATAACCGCGTATTAACGCTTCAGGGGTTTTAGTGAACAGTTTCCTGATTTCATCAAAAACACCAGTGTAGGTGGCTGGATTAGACCGTGGTGTTCGTCCAATTGGACTTTGATTGATGTCAATCACCTTATCCATATGCTTAAGCCCTTTTATACTTTTATAGGGCTGTGGCTCTTTTACTCCGTTGAAATAATAATTATTTAAAATAGGGTAGAGGGTTTCATTGATTAAAGTCGATTTTCCACTTCCTGAAACTCCAGTCACTCCAATCATTTTTCCCAGTGGAATTTTAATCGAGACATTCTTCAAATTATTTCCAGTTGCTCCGGTTAAATGAAGGTGTTTTCCGTTGCCTTTTCTCCGTTTCTTAGGGACTTCAATTTTTCTTTTTCCGCTGAGGTAATCAGCGGTAAGCGTAGAGGTTTTTTTAATTTCAGAAGGTGTTCCTTGGCTGATGATTTCACCGCCATTTTTCCCTGCAAATGGACCAATATCAATAACATGGTCGGCGCTTTCAATCATATCTTGGTCATGTTCCACCACAATAATGGAATTCCCCACATCCCGCAAAGAAATTAATGAATCAATCAGCTTCTGATTGTCCCGTTGATGCAAGCCAATGCTGGGTTCATCTAAAATATACAACACCCCAACCAATTGAGAACCAATTTGCGTAGCCAAACGAATACGCTGTGCTTCTCCGCCAGAAAGAGTATTAGCCCCGCGATTCAAGTTCAAGTAAGTCAAACCAACATCAATCAAAAACTGAATTCGCGTACTAATTTCTTTAATGATTTCACCTGCAATTTTATTTTCATTTTTACTTAAATGTTCAGGAAGTTGTTTAAAGAATTCTGCTAATTCCTCAATATCCATTAAAATTAAATCGGCTATATTTTTATTATTGACTTTATAGTAAAGCGATTCTTTTTTCAATCGATTGCCCTTACAAGTACCACAAGGCAACTTATCCATGTATTTTTTAGCCCACCTTTTTAATGAAGCAGGGCTTTCCTTTTGGTGAAAAGTGTTTTCAATAAAGTTGGAAACCCCTTCATAATTGTAGGATTTTTTTTCAGAGACTTTAGCATTTTTCTTGAAGACTTTAAAATTTTCTTTACCCCCGCGTAAAATCACTTCCATGGCTTCTTTAGGAACATCTTTGATAGGAGTTTTTAAATCAAATTCAAATTTTAAAGCTATGTTTTCAATTTGTCTAAACGCCCAATTGCTTTTCTTTTTTCCTAAAGGTTCAATTCCGCCAGCTTGTATAGAAATGCCAAAGTCCGGAATAATTTTATCTAGATTCACCTTCCAAACATCACCAATTCCATTACAAGCTGGGCAGGCGCCCTTAGGACTGTTAAACGAAAAATTATTGGGTTCTGGAACGGGATAAGAAATTCCAGTGGTAGGGCACATTAAATTCCGACTAAAAAATCGGGGTTTTTCAGCGCCATTTTCTAAAATCAGCAAGGTATCTTTTCCTTGCTTCATTGCGGTTTTAATACTTTCGTCTAAGCGTTTTTGAGACTTTTTATCCACCTTAATTCGGTCAACCACCACTTCAATATCATGAATTTTATAGCGGTCAAGTTTCATTCCTTTTTCAATATCTCTCACCTCACCATCAACACGAACTTTTACAAAACCTTTTTTAGCAATCTGCTCAAATAACTCGCGGTAATGTCCTTTTCTAGAGCGGATTAAAGGCGCAAGAATATTAATTTTCTTTCCCTCAAACTCCTCTATAATTTGTTGTTTAATTTGTTGGTCGGTGTAACTCACCATTTTTTCACCCGTTTTAAAAGAATAAGCTGTACCCGCCCGGGCAAATAGCAAACGGATAAAATCGTAAATTTCGGTAATAGTCCCTACCGTACTTCTAGGGCTTCTTCCCGTAGTTTTTTGTTCAATAGCAATTACAGGAGAAAGTCCTTCAATTTTATCCACATCAGGGCGTTCTAAACCACCTAAAAACTGTCGCGCATAAGCCGAAAAAGTTTCAATATACCTCCGTTGTCCTTCCGCATAAATGGTATCAAAAGCCAACGAAGATTTTCCAGAACCCGATAAACCAGTAATCACAACAAGTTTTTCTCTAGGAATGTTGATATCAATATTCTTAAGATTATGCGCTCTAGCGCCTAAAATTTCAATTTGGTCCTCCATAGCTGAATTAAAAAGGGCGAATTTAACTAATTTAAAGAGGTAAATACACTTTGTTAACCCCATTTTATCAAAGTTTGAGTGGAATATGAGTGAAGCTACAAATGGAGTTTTGGTGTAAGTTGATTTTCGCAAAGATGAAAACAAATTAAAATGCTGCGATTTGACTAGAAAACCAAATTTTAACACTATATAATTTGGTTAATTAATAAAAAATTATAATTTTGGTAAGTAATTCTTAAGTTTTTTATTATGAAACAACGCAACAACGCAACAACGCAACAACGCAACAACGCAACAACGCAACAACGCAACAACTTCAAATATTGGAAGACTAGCTCAGTATTTTTATTTCTCATTCTAGTGTTTAGCTCATTGATACATGCACAAGAGACCCTAGCAGAACCAGAAATTCATTATTATTATATTGAGGAGGCAAGTTATGACTTATTAAAACCTACTAATATTATTACTAAGGAAGACAGGACTCTAAAATTAGAATTTGATAATGATAAAATAACAGCTTTTTTTGATGATTTTATAATTTACTCTTACATGAGGGAGTTTGAGTGGTCACAACATACGCAGATGCACAAATACTACTTGATACAGTTAGATTCTGAACATAAAGAGTCAGATTTATTGGCTCTTGATGAAATTGTGTACTCTGAATATGTTGGTGAATTGGAGGGAGAATTGTTTGGTACACCAAATGATTACGACGCAAGTGACATTACAACAGCCTTTTATCCTCATCCTCAAAATGGTGAATCCTTTAGCGTTTCAGGTATTAATGCAAATGAACATCTAGAATTGGTGAAGGCTAGACAAGCTTGGAATATTACCACAGGAAACCCAAATATTGTAATAGGGGTTAAAGATAGACTATTTTATAACAATCATCCTGATTTAATTGATAAGATTTTCGCATCTGAAATTCCAGTTTGGTCAGATGAAGGTGAACCAGGGGCTGGAAATTCTCATGGAGTAAATGTAATGGGAGCCGCCGCCGCCGATACCAATAACGGTATCGGGATCGCTGCTATAGGTTATGATTCTAGTTTGTTCCCTATAGCAGGAATGTCTCGTCATGGTGCAACTCTTTTTTTAGCAGAAAATTACCCATCAGTTAAGGTTGTTAATATAAGTTCAGGCTTCTTTACTTCTAACGTTAATAACAATGGTCCACAACAGGAGGCTTACGAATTGGCTTGGGATTTTCACAATGTCACAGTGGTTGCTGCGGCTGGTAATGGGTTTATTACTAGTTCTAGCTCAACTAGTTATGCAGTTCCTGCATCTTATGATAATGTTATTTCGGTGAGTAGTGTCGGTAGTCAAAATGAGTATGGAACGGTGGGGACTAATGAAAAAATGTATGATTGGAAGGATGTACATGAGTTACATATTGAGGTAAGTAATTCAACATTTCAGCATAATGATAAGGTCGATTTGGTGGCGCCAGGGTATTCAGTTGCAACAACTAATGGACATGATGAATATCGAGTATCTTATGGCACATCTTACTCATCTCCCATGGTAGCTGGAACAGTAGCTTTAATGTATGATGTTTACCCAACAATAACCCCTGATGAGGTTAGAGACATCTTAAAGGCAACAGCTGATGATATTTCTCATATACCTGAAAATGACCCTTATATTGATGGGCTAGGTGCTGGAAGACTCAATGCCTATGCCGCTGTTTTAATGGCAAAATGTGAATTTACTCAAGAATCGGGTTTAGATTTAATCA
>JAIUMH010000067.1 GCA_022565635.1 Flavobacteriaceae bacterium
CCAAAGATGAGTTTTGTGATTATAAATCACATAGTCAAATATTAAATATTCAAACTATCTTACAGCTTAACCAACTAAAAATCGATCTCCACTTTCCTTCATCTTCCTCAACAACGGACTGCAACGGTAGCGATCTTCTCTGTACGTGTTGTATAATTGATCCATTTCTTCTACACACCAATCAATGCCTTTTTCATTAGCCCATTGAAGTAAACCTTTGGGGTAATTAACTCCTTTAGTCATGGCTAAGTCGATGTCTTTGGCGGTGGCTATGTTTAAAAACAAAGTGTCGGCTGCTTCATTGATGAGCATCACTAAAATACGATTGAAAATTTTATTTCCTAAAGCTTCATCTTGGATAGGCTGTGTTTTTTGAGCTCCTTCAGCATAATTGTAGTAGCCCCTCCCCGACTTCCTTCCTAAGTATCCAGCTTCAGCGTGACGCTTTTGGGTGAAAGAGGGTTTGTATCGTGGGTCGTAATAAAAAGCAGTAAATACGGTTTCGGTAACGGTGTAATTCACATCATTTCCTATAAAATCCATCAATTCAAAAGGGCCCATTCTAAATTTCCCTATGCTTTTCATGGCCCAATCTATGGTGGCAAAACCTTCTTCACCTTCGGGCAAGCCTTCAAATCCTTCTTCGTAAATTCGCAATGCTTCACCATAAAACGGACGGGCAACGCGATTCACAATAAACCCTGGCGTATCTTTGGCTTTTACTGCCACTTTCTTCCATGATGTAATGATTTCAAAGACTTGATTAAACACTTCAACTGAGGTTTGTACCGCCGGAATTACTTCCACCAAGGGCATAAGTGGCGCTGGGTTGAAAAAGTGAATTCCTAAGCAACGTTCAGGTCTTTCTAAACAAGCGGCGATTGAAGCTATAGAAAGCGAAGAGGTGTTACTGGCAATAATCGCATCTTTCCGTTGAATGCCCTCTAATTCACAAAAAACCTTTTGTTTAATTTCAAGATTTTCTACAATGGCTTCAATGGTTAAATCTGCATCATGCAAGTCTTGTAAATTTTCAACGTAAGAGATATTCTCTTGAATTCGTTTTTTTTCAGCTTCATCAATACGTCCTTTTTCGATTAAGCGATTTAAAATTTTATCCAAAGAATTTGCAGCCTTTTCTAAAGCTTCTTTTTTGGTATCATATAATTTTACTTGACAATTAGCGGTGGCTGCAACTTGTGCTATTCCGCTTCCCATGGTGCCACTTCCTATTATTGCTATGTTCATGTCTTAAATAATTAATATCGAATAAATAATATTGAATTTAGAAGTAATATTACTTATAGATGTTTGTTTTTAATTTTTGATGTTTTTATACTGGAAACAAAAATGGCAATTAATTCATTATTCTCACCGATTAAATAATCTAATTTTTTTATAATCTTGCTTAACTCAGCTCCTTTAAGGATTTTTAAATTGACTAAAGATTCTCTGAGTTCTTTTAGACAAACTTTCATTTTATGAATAAAATCTTTATGCGATTCGGCACTTTGAGCCTCTCCATAATTAAGTGCAGCTGAAGATGAAGACCTTATTAGTTGACCTGATAAATGAATTGAAGCAAATGATCCATCTAAAGTTTTACAAAACAAAATAACTTCAACAGAAAATTTAATTAGTCTTTCTTCAAGGTCAAACTTATATTTTTTCATGACTATTTATTTTTTACATCAGTGTTGGGCAAAAAATCAAAATCTGTAAATCAATCTATTTTATTAAGTCTATCAATTTAGATTTCCTCATCTCTTATTTATTTACCTGACTGGCTCACGCAGACACATTCAATATTCTGTATTCGATATTCTGTATTCGATATCCAGTATTCGATATTCTGTATTCGATATTCTGTATTCGATATTATGTATTCGATATTCAATATTCGGTATTCTTTATTCGATATTATGTATTCGATATTCAATATTCGATATTCAATATTCGATATTCTGTATTCGATATCCAGTATTCGATATTCTGTATTCGATATTCGGTATTCAATATTCAGTATTCGATATTCAATATTCGGTATTCTGTATTCGATATTCTTTATTCTACATTCCCTATTCCCCTTTAAACACAGGTTTTCTTTTTTCAATAAATGCACTAACCCCCTCTTGGTAATCGGTGGTTTGAGCGGCGGCGATTTGGTATTTTGATTCTAAAGCCAATTGTTCTTCTAAAGAATTATTCATGGACTTATTCAAGGCTTTTTTAATGTATCCCAGTGCTTTTGTAGGCATTTGTGCTAATTGTCTAGCTAATTTATCTACCTCTAAGTCAAATGTTTCTGAAGAAAAATAGGTGTAAATCATGCCCATACGTTCAGCTTCAACTGCATCTACTTTGTCGCCCAACATAGCTAAGGCAGATGCGCGTTGAAATCCAATTAATCGAGGTAAGAAAAATGTTCCTGCAGAATCAGGGATCAGTCCAATTTTTGAAAATGCCTGTATAAAACTTGCTTTTTCAGAAGCAACAACAATATCGCAAGCCAAAGCAATATTAGCTCCCGCTCCTGCAGCTACTCCATTAACCGCTGCTATAACTGGTTTTTCTATATTTCTAAGTCGGGTGATAATTGGATTGTAGTGTTCTTCTAAAATCTTTTTAAATCCGGGATTTTGTTCAGGATTAGTAACTTCTCCTAAATCTTGGCCCGCACAAAAAGCTTTTCCTTGTCCAGTTAAAACTAAAGCCCTGACTTCATCATTTCTAATGCAATCATTTAAGGTTTTTTGAAGCAACAAGGCCATTTCTCTATTAAAACTATTGAATTTTGCAGGTCGATTTAACCTAATGTAAGCAATGTTATTTTTGATTTCAATTAATATACTTTGTTCCATGAAATTTAATTTTAGTTTGAAAAGGTGAATTTACAAAAAGTAGAGGTTTTTATGTGTTTTTTAATTAAAAAGTGAATTTATTTTACAGCAAATTACAGCTTATAAACCCGAACAATGTTAATCTAATAAGGTCAAAAACTCCTCTTCAGAAATCAACTGAACGCCTAATTTTTCTGCTTTTTCTTTTTTACTTGGTCCCATTTGGTCTCCAGCAATTAAGAAAGTGGTTTTCTTGGAAATTGAGCCCGTGTTCTTCCCTCCATTTTTTTCAATTAACTCCTTCAACTCCTTTCTGGAAACTTTTTCAAATACGCCAGAAATCACAAAGGTTTGTCCTTTCAATTTTTCAGAAGATTGGTTTTGTAGTTCTTCAGATAACTCCATTTGAAGTCCGTAGGATTGTAAACGTTTAATAATCTCCACATTAGCATCAACTTCAAAAAACTGAAGTAAACTTTCAGCAATCCGATCGCCAATTTCATCTACTTCAATCAATTCTTCAAAACTAGCTTGCATCAATTTTTCTATTGAAGTAAAAGCTTTAGCTAGTTTTTTGGCTACTGTTTCTCCAACATATCGAATTCCTAACGCAAATAATACGCGTTCAAAACTTACTTGTTTTGATTTTTCTATGCCTTCAATTAAGTTTTGAGCCGATTTTTCAGCCATTCGCTCTAGCGGAAGTATTTGCTCTTTTTGTAAGGTGTATAAGTCAGCATAGTTTTGAATTAAACCTTCATTGACTAATAAAGCAACTGTTTCTCCTCCTAAACCATCAACATCCATGGCTTTTCTGGAAATAAAATGTTGAATTCTACCAATAACTTGAGGTGGACACGAAGTTGTATTCGGACAAAAATGCAAGGCTTCTCCTTCTTTTCTTACCAATTCAGTTTGGCATTCTGGACAATGCGTAAGGTATTGCGTTGGTTGGCTATCAGGATTTCTCTTAGCAAAGTCAACTCCAACAATTTTAGGAATAATCTCGCCCCCTTTTTCAACAAACACCTGATCTTTTTCTCTGATATCTAGTTTTTCAATTTGGTCCGCATTATGAAGAGAAGCTCGTTTTACGGTGGTTCCTGCCAATTGCACAGGTTGCAAATTAGCCACAGGAGTAATAGCGCCAGTTCTGCCCACTTGGTAGGTGATTTCTTCTAGCACGGTGCTTACTTGTTCTGCTTTAAACTTATATGCCATAGCCCAGCGGGGAGATTTGGCAGTAAAACCAAGTTCTTCTTGTTGGTACAAATTATTTACTTTAATCACCACCCCATCCGTTTCATAAGGAAGCTGAAATCGTTCTTCATTCCAATAATTCACATAAGCTAAAACTTCATCAATAGACTTGGCTAATGTAAAATGCTGAGGTACTTTAAAACCCCATTCTTTTGCTTTTTGAAGTGATTCAAGTTGGGTTTTAAAAGGCAGATTTTCACCAGTTATATTATACAACAAACATTCTAATGGGCGTTTTGCAACTTCTGCACTATCTTGTAATTTCAAACTTCCAGAAGCGGTATTTCTTGGATTAGCATAAGGCTCTTCTCCGTTTTCTAGTCGCTCTTGATTCATTTGAGTAAAACCTTCAAAAGGCAAAACAATCTCACCTCGAATATCAAATTTTGAAGGAAAATTTTCTCCTTTCAATTTCAAAGGAACAGATTTTATGGTTCTGATGTTGGTAGTTACGTCGTCTCCTTGAGTTCCATCACCTCTTGTAACTGCTTGTTTAAAATTTCCATTTTCATAAGTAAGACTAATGGAAGCCCCATCGTATTTTAGCTCACAAACGTATTCAATTGGTCCATCAACAAGTTTTCTCAATCGAGTCTCCCAATCGATTAAATCTTCTTTAGAGTAAGAATTAGATAAGGAATACATCCTATTTTCATGGACAATAGTAGCAAAATTTTTAGTCACCTCTCCCCCAACTCGTTTGGTAGGAGAATTAGGGTCTGCAAACTCGGGATGTTTTTTTTCTAGTTCTTCTAATTCTTTTAATTTTTGATCAAATTCATAATCAGAAATTACTGGTTGGTCTAAAACATAATATTTATAGTTATGCAACCTAAGCTCATTACTAAGTTGCTCTATCGTTTCTTTCACTTGCATCTACGTAAAAATTTTGAAATTACATGTATTTATGATTGTTATTGATAAGCTCTAAAATAGAACTTTCAATTTGGTCATCAAAAATAAGTAATTTTCTATCTCTAACTTTACCATGTGGACAAACAAAAAATAGTTTATTAATATAATAAATGTATAAATCCTCAAATTCAGGGTTGGGTTGAACCTGAAGCTCCAAGTTTGTATCAAACTGATGTTCTAAAACTTTGGACCTCCAAAATCTGTGTTGATTGTAATCTATATTTAAGCCAACAATATCTATATCTGGATAAATTTCTCTAAGCCGATTAATTTTAGGCAACCTGCGTTGCACATTAGAGTCTGAAAAAGCCGACCAAGTGTGTACTATGGTAGGTTTTGTTAACAGAGGTTCAAGCGTCATAAGATTCCCGTTAACATCAACAAAATCAACATTACTCACCGTGTTACCAACCACAAATTGTTCATGAAACAAGGCCAAACGATTTAAAAAATCAATGTCAGATTTCAATAAATTATAATCCTCAATAGCGTCTAGGGTATTTTGAATTTTATCATGCGTATCTGCATAGGTAATTTCTAAAGTTAAAAAACGTTTAATTAAGTGGTTTTTGAGGTAAGGATTTTCAATTAAATCAGACACTACATTTCTTCTAGAAATCAAATGCTCAACCGTGTTTAACCTATGACAAAGCGGGGATTCTATACCCCTTTCTATGCATTCTTCAACAGCCAAATTCTTAGTATAATTGTCTAAAAATTTAAGGTAAGCCAAATCCCAAAAAGAATCAGATTTATTAATTTTAACATTCTTTCTATAAGAATCAATTAATTCTAGGTCAGAGGTAGCAAGCAAATCCTCTTCTCTTTTCATCAAAAAAACAAAACTCTCATTGAGGTTATAAGAGTGGTATTGAATTGAATTTTGCACATAATCTTTAAAAAATTCAGATCTATTTTTCAATTGCTCTTCATCAGCATTAACCCTAGTTAAATACGCATTTTTAATGGAATCAGAAAGCGAAAGAAATTCTTCAAAATTGTATTTATGATGATTAAAAAGCAAATCCTTATCCTTTCTAAAATCCAGAAAAAGATTGATTAATAAATTATTTTCTTTAGCAGAATCTCCACCAAAAGCCAAAGACCCATCAAAGTCAACAGTATTTAGGTGTAAAGTTAAACTATCATTAGGCTGTATATAAATTAGTTGAATTTCTGGAGCATGTTTAAAGTGAAACACCTTTTCTTCCAAAAGTTGCAACTCATAACTAAACTCACCATCACTGTTTAAAAAAATGGTATCTGTAAAATTTTCTCTATCAGTAAGAATTAAAAAATCCTGATTAGGGTTTTTTATTTGGCCAGTTATAATGGTAGATTCTCTTATTTTATCTTGGCAAGACACCAAAAAACAAATCAGTAAAAAAACAAGACCTCTATTCATTATTCCAAATTTAAAAACAAATATAGAGAGGCATTACAAGTGTACTTGTTAAGCGGTAGTTAAAAGATAAGTCGGCAATAATTTAGACCCTTTACAAACAAGCAATTAAAATGGCGTTTGGGCGGGCTCTCAGCTTTAGTTGGTTGTACAAAAACTAGAATTCTCCTACCTCAAATTTAAGTTTTTGTAAGTCGGGATTAACCGCCAAAAACAACAGAAATTGTAAATATTATAGGTAATTGCGGTAAAGTTGCTCAATCATATAATTAGTTTCATTAGTCCATTTCTTTACTTTTGTAGCAATTATCAACTGTCTGCCCAGCAAGGCTGTTTTTATTGAAATGCGCAGTTATTCAATGGCTTTTCCTTTCACATATGTTTCTGGTGTCAAAACTGCTAAACCACTTTTCTTAAAATCTTTGATATTCCTTGTCAAGATAATATGTATATTTCCATTTTGAACGGCAGAAAAATTTTGTACTGCATCTACAAAATCTTTAAAATCAGAATTAAGAGCGTCTAAAACAACATTTTTATCCATTTTAGTGATTTCTATGATGTTCAATAGCTGTTTAATTTTTTCTATAATCAATTGATGATTAGCTGTTTTTCTTAATAGATAATAAACATTACAAATAATAACAGGTGTTGTAAATCCTTTAATTTTCCCCTCTTCACATTGATTAAAAATTTCAGTAGCAAATTCTACAAATGGTTCACGGTCAAAGAAAAAATCCAATATTACATCGGTATCGATTAAAACCTTATCCATTATAAATATTTTTTTTCTAATCGGTTTCTGAGTTCTTTGTCATAATCCATATTTTTTGGCATTTTAAAAGAACCCTTTAAAGATTTTACAACAGGATTTAATTTATTTACTTCCTTATTTTTCTCCTCTTTTGTTAGGGTTTTTAAGTAGTTTTCAACAATATCAGATAAGCTCCTATTTTTACCTTTAGCATATTCTTTAGCTCTTTGAATAATTTCTTGCTCTATGGTTAAAGTGAGTTTTGTGTTCATTTTTTAATGACTTCAAATATTTAATAAGAACAAAGATAAGAATTTTCTTTACTATACGTATTCTTTTTTATTTATTTACACGTTTTAATAGCTTACTTATTAGCACATCAATCTTCCAAGAGTTTCAACTTGAATAAAACTTTTACCAAGCTAAATAAAACGATTTTAAAGACAACACAAGAAGTATAAAAACTTCATTATTCGGGTTTTATTAAATGGGTTTTTATACCTACTTTTGCAAAAAATTTATTTTATGCTTTCAGTTTCAAATTTATCCATTCAGTTTGGTAAACGCGTTTTGTTTGATGAAGTTAACGTTAACTTCTCTAATGGTAATTGCTACGGAATTATAGGCGCCAATGGTGCTGGAAAATCTACTTTTCTTAAAGTACTCTCTAAACGATTAGACCCTACTTCTGGACACGTGCATTTGGAACCCGGTAAACGAATGTCGGTTTTAGACCAAGATCATAGTTTGTATGATGATTATACCGTTTTAGATACCGTAATGATGGGTAATGAACCTCTTTTTAAAATTAAAAAAGAGATGGACGACATCTATGCTAAAGAAAACTTTTCTGATGCTGATGGTGAACGTGTTGGTGTGCTTCAAGTTGAATTTGAAGAAATGGATGGCTGGAATGCAGAAAGTAATGCGGCTTCGCTTTTGTCTAATTTAGGTATTCAAGCAGATCATCACTATACTTTAGTGAAAGATTTAGATGGAAAGCAAAAAGTTAGGGTGCTGATTGCAAAAGCGCTTTTTGGAAATCCTGATGTACTCATTATGGATGAGCCTACCAACGATTTAGATTATGATACCATCAATTGGTTGGAGAACTTTTTAGCCAATTATGATAATACTGTTATTGTTGTATCTCACGACCGTCACTTTTTAGATGCAGTGTGTACGCATATTTCTGATATTGACCACGGAAAAATAAGCCACTACAGTGGAAATTATACGTTCTGGTACGAGTCTTCTCAATTAGCAGCAAGACAACGCGCTCAACAAAACAAAAAAGCAGAAGACAAGAAAAAAGAATTGCAACAATTTATTGAGCGTTTTAGCGCTAACGTTGCTAAATCTAAACAAGCTACTTCTAGAAAGAAGATGATTGAAAAATTAAATATTGAAGAAATTAAACCTTCTAGTAGAAGATATCCTGCTATTATTTTTGAAAGAGAAAGAGAAGCAGGCGACCAAATTTTAAATGTTTCTGATTTAGCTGCTTCAATTGATGGTGAAACTTTATTTTCTAATGTCAATATCAATTTGGCAAAAGGAGATAAAACCATTTTTTATTCAAAAGACTCTAGAGCAACCACAGCTTTTTATGAAGCTATTATGGGAAATACCACACCCGATAGCGGCAAAGTGGAATGGGGTGTTACTACTTCTCAATCCTATTTACCTAATGATAATTCAAGCTTTTTTGAAGAAGACATTAGTTTAGTTGATTGGTTAAGGCAATGGGCTAAAACGAACGAAGAAAGAGAGGAGGTTTACGTACGTGGATTTTTAGGAAAGATGTTGTTTAGTGGTGATGAAGCTTTAAAAAGTAGTACCGTTCTTTCTGGAGGTGAGAAAGTACGTTGTATGTTGAGTAGAATGATGATGCTTAGGGCTAATGTGTTGGTTATTGATGAACCTACCAACCACTTAGACCTTGAATCGATTACAGCTTTTAACAACGCGCTTAAAAATTTTAAAGGGAATTTACTTTTTACAACACATGACCACGAGTTTGCTCAATCGGTAGCTAACCGAATTATAGAATTAACTCCCAAGGGTGTGATTGATAAGTATATGACTTTTGATGAATACATGACAGATAAAAAAATTAAAGAACAGCGCGAACAAATGTATGCCGTTGAAGCTTAATTTTATAGGCTTAGATAAAAGCTAAAAAAAGCATCTTTTATTCAGTTAAAAGATGCTTTTTTTTTGTGGTTAACTAGCTCACTTTTAGAAAAAAGACGGAGTTGATTGAATACGTTGAACTAAAAATATAAACGTGATGTTGCGTTAGGGATTGTAGTGGAAATCACGCAAAGGACAAATATCTAGTTTTTAAACCTGCAGAAAAGCGACCTTAGAAGCTTTTGGGCGGGGTAAAAAACGGTATTTGTACTGCGTAATTGAAACGAAAAGCCCGACCCCTCTTCTTTTCCTAATGAAAAAAAGAAGAGGGGTAACGCCCAAAATAAAATTCTAGTCTTGTTGTGTTTCGCTAAATTTTTCTACCCCTTGGTTTAACCAACTTAAAAAGTTATTGGAATTTGGTGTGTAACCTACGGGGGAGTTGAGTAATTTAAAATTACTGTCCATCAATACGTAGTAGGGTTGCGAATTGTTTTGGAAATTAACCGTCTGGAAAGTTGCCCATTTATCTCCTATAGTTTCAATTTTTTTCACTCCACCACGTGGCTTTTCATAGTTAAACTGTTGGTCTTCTGGTAATTTTTCACGATCATCAACGTAAAGTGAAATCAGAATATAGTCGTCTTGAATAACTTGAAAAACTTCGGGCACACTCCATACCTGCTCTTCCATTTTTCTACAATTTACACAGGCCCAGCCTGTAAAATCTAATAAAATTGGTTTGCCTGATGCTTTTGCGGCAGCCACGCCTTCATCAAAATCTTTATATGCTTTTAAACCTAAAGGTCCTGAAGCGTCTTTTTCATAAATACTGTAAAAAAGCGGCGGCGGAAAACCACTTAAGAGTTTTAAATTGGCGTGTTCTGTGTTGGTTAAGCCGGGTATTAAATAGATAACGAATGCTACGGTAATGATTCCAAAACCTATTCTTGGTTTTCCTAATTTGGCTTTTGGGCCATCATGTGGAAAACGAATTAAACCAAATAAATACAGAGCCATTGCTGCGCCAATAATGATCCAAATGCCAATAAATACTTCTCTTGGTAAAATTCCCCAGTGCTCCACTAAATCGGCATTGGATAAAAATTTGAAGGCTAAACCTAATTCTAAAAATCCTAAAACTACTTTTAATGTATTCATCCAACCACCCGATTTTGGCAGGGAGTTTAACCAATTAGGAAACAAGGCAAAAAGCCCAAATGGCAAGGCGAGAGCTAGCCCAAAACCGCCCATTCCGAAGGTTAATTGTGTGGCTCCTCCATCGGTGGTTAAGGAGCCTCCTAGCAAAGAACCTAAAATTGGTCCTGTACAAGAAAAGGAAACTAAGGCTAAAGTAAGCGCCATAAAAAATACACCCAAAACTCCCCCTACGCTTGTGGCTTTTTGGTCTAAACGATTGCTCCAAGAATTGGGTAAAGTGATTTCAAAATAACCAAAAAAGGAAATGGCAAAGACCACAAAAATTAAAAAGAAAATAATATTAAGTACCGTATTGGTTGAGATGTTATTGAGTATTTCTGGGTTTACTGAATCTAGTAAATGAAAGGGAATACTTAAAAGCAAGTAAATAGCCAAAATAAATGCAGCATACATTATGGCGTTGATTAATCCTAATTTCCTTGTCCGTGCTCCTTTGGTAAAAAACGAAACCGTAAGCGGTATCATTGGAAATACACAAGGGGTTAATAAGGCTATTAAACCACCAATAAATCCGAGAAAAAATATAGTTGCATAAGATTTATCTTCCTTTTGTCCTTCTTCTATTTCTGATTTAGCATCGCCTTTTAATTCTATTTTAAGCGATTCTGTAAGCGCTTGGTCTTCCTCAGATAACTCAACTTCCTGTTCAACTAAAGCAAAACTTTGGTTTTCCATATCCAGTTGAATGTTGATGAAATCTGTATCCGGAGCTAAGCACCTTTCGTCATTACAAATCATAGAAAAAATCTCAACACCTAAATTGGCTTGAGACTGATTAACTTTAATGCGCTGTTCAAAAATAGCTTCGTTTTTAAAATGTTTTAAAAACGAATTAAAAATAGGATCCATGGCTTCTATGCCTTCAGATTCTGTGGTCTCACCGAGTAACTCAAAAGCTCCTTCTTCAAATTCAAAAGTAATTTCTGTGGGAAGGGGTCCATCCTCTCCTTCAGGGATTTCGCGCATGGAAGGCAACTTCCATCCTTGATCTATAGTTGCAATAATTTTCAAATTAATGTGCTCATCATCTTCAAAAGTAGGTTGTACTTCAAAGCTAACATGACTTTCAATTTCACTACTCCCATCAGCTTGATTTTGATCAAATTGGGCTTGCGCTAAAAAACCGATTAAGAAAAATAAACTCAGTACGATTTGTTGGAACTTAATTTGAATTGTATGCATTTTTTTCCTGCTGTTTTAATTTTATACTTTTGAGAGGTACGATAACCCACCACCCAAATTATATCATTTTTATTCATTAACACCCAAACCTCATCTCTAAGGTATTGGGGAACTTTTTCATCTTTTAAAAACTCACTTACCTTTTTTGGAGTATTTTTCCCAAAGGGAATAAAAACATCCGTAGGTTTCCATTTTCTTAACCTCAAAGGAAATGCTAAATCACTTTCCAAAAAATAGGCATATTGCTTAGACTTCTGGAGAATTCCCGTTGTTTTTGAAATCCTTAAAATTAAGTTGCCAAAGTTAACTAAATCTTTAGAATTTTGAATTTGAATTTCTTCCTTTTCTGCGGAAAATTGATTTTTTTCAGTCAACACCAGAAAATCTCGATCTTTAGTAAGCCAATGATGAGGACCTGGCACTCTTTTTCCGTTTTCAGCTATTAGTAAATCTACTACATCATTCCAAGCTGTAAAATTGAAATCTTTTAGTAGCTGAAACAAAATTGCTCTTGGATTTGAGAATTTCTGAATTTCTTCTATCTTTAAAATGTAGGCTTTGGATTTCTTTTCCACAATTTTCTGAAACAACAAGTTGGTGTATTCTTCCAACAAATAATCAGCGTCTGCTAAATGTTGTTGTGTTTGCTGAAAACTTGATAAAAAACTTGGGTTTTCTTCTTTTAGCAAAGGTATAATTTGATGCCTAACCCGATTTCTTAAATACGCATGGGTTGCATTAGAAGCATCCTCTCGCCAAGGTACTTGACGGGTTTTTGCAAAATTAATGACTTCCTCTTTGGTGCATGAAAGTAAAGGCCTCAAAACTTTCTGGTTGTGCTCAGGAATACCTAACAAGCCTTTTAGGCCAGTACCGCGAGTAAAGTTAATTAAAAAGGTTTCTACATCATCATCGGCATGGTGAGCGGTAAATACATATTGCATTTCATGTTGGATAAGCAATTCTTCAAACCACTTATACCGTAATTGACGGGCCGCAATTTGTGTTGAAATTTTATGCGATTGGGCGAAGTCTTTTGTCGGCATTTTTTTTACAAAGCATAACACATTATTTTGCTTTGCCCATTGTATTACTAACTCCTCGTCTAGGTCACTTTCCGCACCCCTTAATTGAAAATTGCAGTGTGCTAAAGCAAAATCTAACTTGCTATTTAAACACAATTGAGCCAATACCATACTATCTACTCCCCCACTTACAGCAACTACTATTTTCTTCTGCTGAAGTTGATGCGTTTCTATAAATTTTTTGAAGTTAGCCTGCATGAAGGAAAAATTTGTTCAAAGATAGCTTTATTTTGAAAAACTCAATGGTTTGGGTCAATTCTACATAAAGCAGTAAAGTTTGATTTTTGGTTTGGGTTTGAATGAAGATGAGGCTTTAGATTTAGAAATAAAGGTAAAAAATTAGGATTCTTTATCTTTCTTATTTCTTCGGTGTCGTGCTTTCGCTCGTTCAATGGTGGCTTTTCTGTATTCTGGATCGGTATGATACCTGCTTTTAGCGCGTTGTAAAGTTTTTTCTTTATACACCGGGTCATTCTGGTAACGCTCTCTATTTACTCTTCGATGCTCTTCTCTAAATTCAGAATCGCTTGCATACTTTTCCTTTAGCTTTTTTAATTTATTGTTATCTGTCTTTCTTTCTTGATTTCCCATAACTCAAAAATTTATCCTCTAATCATTTAAAGTAAAATTGAATAAAATATGTAATTTAGATATGTACAAACAAATATACAAATTATTTTTTTTTGAGTTGATTGAACGATAAGACGCTGACAATAATTCCTTAAGTAATCAAAATAAACCATATCAGCACGCAGATAAAATTAGTGGTAAGCCGGTACTGTTATTAAATTTACAAAAACAGTTATACCATTTAAGCCCTAAAATAAAAACTAATAAATCGTTTCTTATTGTAGAGATATGTGGTTAAAAAATATGGTAGCTAGGGCTAGTCAAAATAAATTCAAACTACTTCATTTCTATTATAAGGCTAATTGGAAGCTTCAAAATTACTTCATCACGTAAGGGGCTTCACTAATTTTATCTACTTATACAAGTGTCTAAATTTATTCAATACACTTGCAAAACCAACAAAAACAAGACGATTTCCTTCAACAACATAAACTGTGGGATAAGATGTTATTCCTATTTTTACAGCTTCCTCCATATCCATATAAATTGTAGGCACATGCATTTCAAAACGTTCTTTTAGACGCTTAGATTTTTCAACTGCTTGGATTTTATCTTTATTGTAAATCACATTAATTGTGTAAAACTTATAGTTCAGCTGATCTAATTGGGCTTGATCATAAACCGCTTGAAAGTCTGGATACAATGCAAAGCATTGAGCACAGCTATTGTGCCAAAAATCAAAAACAAATTTTTCTCCTTCCAATTGAATAGGCTTTAAATTATCATCATAAAAACCTACATCTGCCAAATTAATTTCTTTGTTGGTTTTTCCTGTAAATTCTTCAAAGTTTACTTGTTGAAAGAGAAAAGAGCCATAGGTTTCTATAAAAAAGAAACCCAACAAACCCATCAAGCCCATACCTACCCATTTAAAAAACCATTTTCTTTTTGCCAAAACAAAACCAAAAAACAAACTTAATAGGATAATCAAAATTATCAAACTATTAATGTAAATCAAAAACCAATTTTCTCCATACAAACTGAGTGAGAAAAGTACTACATAACCAATACCAAAAGATATGAGTAAATGCTTTAGGTTTAAGCTGTATTTTTTTGAAAATTTTGAAGCAATAATACTAC